>JAOZOC010000061.1 GCA_029933495.1 Bacteroidales bacterium | reverse complement strand
AGGATTAATGATATATCGTGTGGCGCAAAACTCCAAAGGACATTTTCCTCAGTTCTGAGTTTCCCAATATTTAATCTGTTTGAATAAATGTATCTGATTTGTCCGAGCTCACCACTGTCAACCATTTCTTTTAATTTAATAACTGCCGAGTGAAACTGTAGAATATGGCCAACCATCAAAATCCGGTTATTCTCCTTTGCAATCTTTACAAGCTCTTCCCCCTCTTCGACTTTTAGTGCTAAAGGTTTTTCAACAAGTACATCTTTGCCTGCAAGAAGATATTTTTTTGTTAGTCTGTAATGCAACTCGGCCGGAGCAGCAATTACAACGCCTTCTATCTCCGGATTATTAATAATTTCTTTATCATCTTTTATAAATTTCACATCAGAGAAGTCAGTTTTTCTCTGTTGTGCAATTTTATCCGATGTTTCCAGAACGCAATTAAGAACTCTGATATTTTTCAGATTTCTTAAGTGGTTTTTTCCCCAGTAACCAGCTCCTATTAATGCTATGTTTTTTTTATTCATAATATTTTATCTATTTTATTTTTATTTTTTTTTATATTAAATACTTGCTAATAGTTTTAATATCAATGATATAAATAATATAAACTCTATGCCAATAAGACTGCAAATATAGTTAAATATTGTATTTGTCAAAATATTTAAGATAAATTGTTATTTTATTAACAATGGCTCTCTTTTTAAGCCAGTTTTTTCATTATTTATATCGTAATATTTATTAAAACTAAAAAAAATCTGGTTTGATTTTTTATAAATCAGATCCTATCAAGCATTAACTGTTTCCAGAAGGAAAATACTTGCAAATTCATTAAGAAGAAGTATATTTGCCCTGATTTTAGGCAGGTTTTAATTTCAATTTTTAGAGATGAAAAAAATCATATTATTATACATTGGTGTTTGTTTGTCAATAGTAAGCTTAGGTCAGAATGAAAAGTCGGACACAGTGTTCAGCATCCCAATGATATATTTTAATTATACACTGCAATTTCCGGGTGGTGACCTTGTTGACAGATACGGTATCAGCTCAGGTGTCGGAGGAGGTTTTCAATGGAAGACACATAAAAACTGGATTTTCGGGATTGAGTACAACTATATTTTCGGCGGTGATATCAAGAATGAAGACCAGCTTATGTCAAACATTAAAATCGATGGAGGGCAGATAATTGACGACGCAGGTACTTTTGCTAATTACACGACTAGTGAAAGGGGATTTCATACCTCTTTTAAATTTGGAAAACTTTTCCCTGTCAGTAAGTCGAATCGTAATTCGGGAATTGTGATAATGGGAAGTGTCGGGTATTTGCAACACAGAATCAGAATAGAAAACATTGATAATATTGCCTCGCAAATAGAAGGTGATTATGAGTATGGTTACGACAGGCTGACAGGTGGTTTTTCAATAAGTGAGTTTATCGGATATGTCTATATCGGTAAAACGAAATTACTAAATTTTTATGCCGGATTTGAGTTTGTTCAAGGATTTACAAGCCCTAAGAGAAAAGTCAATTTTGATACAAGAGAGCCTGATCCAATTCAAAACCGTATGGATATGCTTAACGGAATTAAACTTGCCTGGTTAATCCCCATTGGAAAGCGGGAAGCGGCAAATATAGAGTACTATTATTAGAATGATGTCACTCCTTTATCAAATAGCAATTTACAGTTATTCACTTATTATCAGGATAGCATCCCTTTTTAATCATAAGGCTAAACTCTGGATCACAGGAAGGAAAAACATTTTTAACAAAATTAAAAATGCCATTGACTCTGATTCGAAAATTGCCTGGTTCCATGCTGCTTCCCTTGGCGAGTTTGAACAGGGCAGGCCTGTGATAGAAGCCTTCAGGCAAAAATTTCCTGAACATAAAATCCTTCTAACATTTTTTTCACCTTCGGGATATGAAATCAGAAAAAACTATGAAGGAGCCGATTACATCTTCTATCTCCCTTTGGATACTAAAAAGAATGCAAAGAAATTCATTGAAATCATAAATCCCGAAATAGCCGTTTTTATAAAATACGAATTTTGGTTCAACTATCTGAAAGCACTCCACAGCGGAAATATTCCAACAATTGTCATTTCGGCTATATTTAGAAAAGAGCAGCATTTTTTTAAATGGTATGGTGGGTGGTTCAGAAAGATGCTTAACAATATTACTCTGTTTTTTGTGCAGAACGAAAAGTCAAAGGAGCTTTTAAATTCCATCGGTATTAACAATGTTACGGTAAGCGGAGATACGCGTTTCGACAGGGTTTCAGCAATTGTCAAAATTGCAAAAACATTTCCTTTGGTTGAGAAGTTTGCAGGAGATGAAAACATCTTTCTTGCAGGAAGCACCTGGCCACAGGATGAAGATCTGATTTACCAGCTAGCAAGTAACTTTGAAGAAAAAATGAAATTCATTATTGCTCCACATGAGATTCAAAAGGAAAGGATAGATTCAATAGTAAAACTGTTTTCAGGTTTTAAAACAGTCAGGTATTCCGAAGCCACAGAAAATAATATCAGTGATGCAAACCTACTGATTATTGACGGGATGGGATTCTTATCAGGCCTTTATCAATATTGCCACATTGCCTATATCGGCGGAGGTTTTGGAAAAGGCATCCATAATATTCTTGAAGCAGCCACTTTCGGTAAACCTGTCATCTTTGGGCCGGAATATAACAAATTTCAGGAGGCAAAAGATTTGGCAGGACTCAAAGGGGCTTTCCCCGTTTCCAACGCAACTCAATTACGCGAAATAACTGAAAAGTTATTGTCAGATAACCAATATTATAATGTAACAAGTGAAGTTTGCCGAAATTATGTTAAGAATAAGACCGGAGCAACTTCTATTATTATGAAAGGTATTTTGGGAATACAAAAAGGCACGTGATTCCAAAACCACGTGCCTCTAAAATATAATATAACCGTATCTTTCTTATTTAATAATAGTTGCTTTTCTGACAACTGAACCTGTTGAGGTTGTGAGTCTGTAGAAATAATAGCCAGCATTCAAACCGGAAGCATTCCATTTTACCGAATGGTTTCCTGTTGTATATCTGTCATTTGTAATAACAGAAACTTCGGCACCGGTTAAATCATAAACAGTAATATTAACCTGATCTGCATTATCCAGTGAGAAGTTAATATTTGTTTCACCAACAAACGGATTTGGGAAGTTTTGCATTAATGAAGCATTAATTTCATTTTTTGCAATACCGACATAGTTATTTGTTGCCCCCGGTGTATAATTCTCCATTAAAAACCAGTTATCTGATCCGTCAGGAAAACGACCAAAAGAGATATCCTCTGTTTGTTCACCATAAGTAAGCGAATCAACGAACTCTTCATCAGGATCCCATAATCCAACCTGTTCGCCACCACCACTAAGTTTGAAGTCCAGATTCAGTACACTAGACTCCTCTCCTTTGTTAGCATAAAAAAGGATAAAACCACCTGCCGGAACAGTAACCGAGTCAGGATAGGTACTTGGAATCTCATACATTGCCTCAGGATCTACAAGGTCATCAGACATAAAATAGCCACCAAGCATAACAGCTTCGCTACCTGCATTATAAATTTCGATCCAGTCAGGATAATCACCCTGAGGGCCCGCCAGGGCAGAATCGTTACTGGCCATAAACTCATTTATGTAAAGCTGGCCGTTTACATTGGTAGTCATTATAAAAAATGACAAAACCATTGTTAAAACTCCACTGATTAAAAAGTAATTTTTTTTCATCTTCATTTTGTTTTTAAAGTTTACAATTAATTTAATTTGCGATAAAGTTACAATTATTTCTCATTCCATCTATCTGTTATTTAATTATTTTCTATTTTATTACTAACCTTCTGCCTCTCCAATATATTCAGGCATATTATTTTCTATCAACTCCACTAATTTCCCGGTCTTAATCATTACCGGAAAGATTTATTTTTTCTATCCTCTTGATTCCCTTCCTGTTTGCGATAAGTTTAAAGGGCTTAATCTCAACATCATCGTTATCGGAATAAGTAAGGATCATATTTATGTGATAGACCCTGTCGGCAAAAGCACGTTTAAAACCTTTTTTGGTTCTGATAAAAACTTCTTTCTCAGGATCATCCATTTTTCTTGTAAAGTCTGAAATATTCAGTCTTAAAATCTGGGTTATACCGGTAAAATCTTCTACGGTCTCTTTAGTATTCATTATACTGACCTTGGTGCGATAATGAATGATCTTTTCACCCAGTGACTCTTCGGTTATTTCGGTCGAACGCATACTGTTTCTTACATCAATTATCTCTTTAGGAAGGTACATATATTGCTCAAAGTGAAAACTCTCCTTCAGGAATCCAATCTTCTTTTTATTTTGATGAAATATATTTGTCTTATAATCGTAAAACAACTTTTGATGCTTTTTGTCAAGATAGATTCTTATCAGCTCTTTTATCCTGTCTTTGAACATATAGCTTATAACCAAAGCAATAAAAAAGGGAAGCGACAGGTTCCCGTAGAACATTTGTGAGGCAAAAGCCACTCCGGTTGCAAACACCATTGCTATTCCGGCTGCAATACTGAACAATATCTGCTCAACAAGCACACCCTCTTTTTTTGTATCCGTATTCAGAAAAAGATTGCTTTCAATGAATTTCTTAAGTCTGCCCGAACGGTGAAGTACATCTTCATTCGACCTGCCCGTTTTTGCAACCGACGGATAGCCCCTTTCCATTCTATAATTCATTTCGTCAAGAACCATTTTATCGAGCAGCTCTCCCGATTGATTATCTTCGGTCTGTTTCAGGCTAAGGCGCGAAATAACCGTAAAGATGTGTTTTTCGACCAGCAGACTCTGATACTCGTCAGCCGACTGATAAACGGCAAAAACCCTGCTGTTTGGCAAAGGTACATTTATATTGTTCCTCAGGCTTTTGTAGTTCTCGCGCACTTTTTTAACATTCTTTGCAAACTTTTTTATCAGCTGATCCCTGTCCTCAGCATTTTTCGTACTAATAATGTGATTTACCTCGTGGCGCAAAGCAACACCAAAAACCGAACAGAACCTCTTAACCTGAAGCTTATACTCTGCTTCCGTTTCGGGAGAAGGTGACGATAAAAAAGTTTCAATGCTGTTGGTCAAACGGTTGAATGGACTCTTCTCTTCACCGACAATATTTCTCAAAAGATAGAGGGGGGTGGTCAGCCTGATATTTGTTTTCAGTGAGTTATAAAAATCCCGGTTTGTGAAGTTGTGTTTATTGATATCCAGTCCTGACGGTAAAAAAAGATAAATATCAAAATTGTCGTCATTCTCTTTTCCCGATTTTCCTTTTGCAGGAAATTCAAGTTTAGCCTCGAATGACATCTGGTCATGCTTTTTGATATAACTTCTTATCATCTTTATCCATTATTTAAGACCGCAATATTATTGTATATCCTTTTCACCAGAAAATTCTTCACCTCTAATATATTACTACAACCCGTGAAATTATTATTAGAGGTATACCATCCGGTAATTCGGATAACCCTACTACCGATTTTGTATTCAGTTGATACTCTTTTTATTATATGCTCTTTGCACCTCTACACATCACTATTATGCCTTTACTTAAACACTGCAAAACAATGGCATAGATAATTAATAGCTATCTTTGCAGCACAATAAAAATCGGAAGTTATGTCACTACTTTTTAAAAATGTTAAGGAGCTGGTTCGTGATATTGATGAATTCATCAATACGGTCGAACAGGGTGTACTAGTATTTAAGGAGGGGGTTATCAACTATTTGAATGATGAAAAAACAAGCTTCGCCGAAAAACTTGAAAGGATAAATTACCTTGAGGCCAACGCCGACAAACTGCAAAGAAAAATTGACGATGAGTTTTTGATGCACTCAATTTTACCTCAAAATATCAGCGATATAGAGAATATGCTTGATAAAATTGATGAGATAATTGATATTTCAAAGGATAACCTTTATCAGTTTGAAGTGGAGATACCCTATTTCCCGGAGGAGATAGTTCAGGATTACATCCGCCTTACAAACACTTCGGTTGAGGCGGCGCTTCATGCATTTCCTGCTGTCAGGACATTTTTCAGGGAACCCCTGAAGGTAAAAGACATTCTTACAAAGGTATTTTTCTATGAAAAGGAGGCAGATAGGATTTCACGAAATATTAAAAGGAAACTGTTTCACGAAATGGACGAACTGCAACTGAGTCAGAAGATACACCTAAGATATTTTGCACTTCACATCGAAACGATTTCAGATAAGGCTGAGACTCTCGCTGATATGTTATCAATAATGGCATTGAAGATTAATTTATGATAATACTTTTTTATCTTTCCAGCGGACTGTTTTTGGGTTGGTCGCTTGGGGCCAACGATGCTGCCAATATTTTTGGTACAGCTGTCGGATCGCGTATGGTCAGATTTAAAAAGGCGGCAGTCATTGCCAGTATTTTCGTCATAATCGGAGCTGTAGTTCAGGGTGCGGGTGCCAGTGAAACACTCGGAAAGCTTGGTAATATCTCCACACTTGCTGCAGCATTTACCGTTGCTTTATCGGCTGCACTTTCAGTTTACTGGATGACAAGAATGAAACTGCCCGTTTCAACATCACAGGCTATTGTGGGGGCAATTATCGGCTGGAACTTTTACACGAATAACCCAACCGACATCGGTACTCTAACAAAAATAGTGACTACCTGGATATCCGGGCCTCTGCTTGGCGGTGTTTTTGCCATTCTGCTGTTTATGCTGGTGAAACGTGTGCAAAAAAAGGTTTCTCTGCATTTGCTTTATCGCGATGCAATCATCAGATACGGGCTTTTACTGGTAGGTGGTTTCGGGGCGTATAGTCTTGGTGCCAATAATATAGCAAACGTAATGGGTGTCTTTACAGGGTCTGTTAATCTACCTGTTATTGATCTTGGATTTGCAACTTTTAACAGTACCGAGCAACTCTTTTTTATCGGAGGAGTTGCAATTGCAATCGGTATAATAACATACTCCAAACGGGTTATGGAGACGGTCGGAAATACCCTGATGCCATTGACTCCCGAAGCAGCCATTGTGGTTGTACTTGCACAGTCGCTGGTGCTTTTTATCTTTTCATCACAAACCTTATCGGATGCATTTCAGTCAATCGGGTTGCCTCCTATTCCGCTTGTTCCTGTGTCCAGTTCCCAGATTGTTATAGGTGCCATAATAGGTATCGGTCTTTATAAAGGCGGTAAAGAGATAAAATTCAATATTCTCGGCAGTATCAGCCTTGGCTGGTTAGCTACGCCCATTGTTGCCGGACTGGTCAGTTTCTTTCTGCTTTTCTTTGTGAATAATGTGTTTAAAAAGGATGTCGGTGCAAATGAAAACAGCCCCGTTCAGGAAATAGTAATGAAGATTGACAGTATTGCCGAGTCGGCCATTAAAGATGATACAATTTCGCTTGTCAAGGAAAAACAGGATATTACGGTCGAAAATACTGTTTCTGAAAAACCGTCAGTTAGTACAAAGAAGCCTGTTGACATACCTATGGTTGTATTCGGTTCCTTGTCGTTTCTGCTGTTATTGCTTGTTATCTGGTTTACTATTAAGATAAGGAAAAATAAGCAAAAGCAGAATCGGCTGTTGCAAAATCTTGAAAATAAATACTCATTGAAGATTGAAAATTTTGAAATAAGCCTTGAGGATTATAAGGTAAAACAGAATGATCTTGATAAGGAATTAAAATTCAGGCAGAGCGAAATGGTGACAATGGCTATGAATATCATTCAGAAGAATGAGTTTTTGAGTAGTCTTAAAAGTGAGATTATTGAAATAAAATCATCGGTAAAAGACCCCGAAGCAAGGCAAGCATTCAACAGGCTTTCTCTTATGATAAGCCAGAATTTGTCAATCGACCGCGACCGAGAGAAATTCCAGATGCATATAAATGAGCAAAACAGTAATTTTTTGAGGATATTATCAGAAAAATATCCTTCAATAACTGAAAATGAAAAACGACTTACAGTCTTGCTTCGTTTGAACCTGTCTTCAAAAGAGATTGCCTCCATCCTGAATATTTCCCCAAAAAGCGTGGAGATGAATCGCTACCGCCTGCGGAAAAAGCTGAAAGTCTCGCCAAAGGTAAATTTGAGTGATTTTATAAGGGATTTGTAACTTTTCCCGCCTAAAAAAAAAGAATTATTGTATTTTTTTATATATTTGTTGTCACAAAAACCGGGGATTACAAGGCAGGACAGAGATTCTTTTTGAATTTTCCTTAAAGTTATTATTGACTCATAAATTCAAAATCTTTTAGTTATGAAAAAGCCGAATACAATTTTCATCATTGGATTAAAAAAATTCGTTTTTATTGTTTATTAATCAAGGGGATTTACTTCTCTCCTATTATGAATAATACGGGCTAATCCCCCCTTTTGTAGTGTCCGTGTATAGGTGAAAAACTTGCTCGTAACTTCCGGTTGTATTTCCTTTGCCGGCAGAAATTCACTAATTGTAATAATTCATATTATTATTCATAAAAATGAAAAAGATGAAGAAGTATTTATTAAAACTTGTGATCGGCGGAACGATATTTTTCCTTCTGCTTGGCAGTGCAGCTTTTGCACAAAATGTTGTAACAGGTAAGGTATTTCCGGCCGGTATGCTAACTCCAATGAGGGATGTTGCAGTTAAAATTCAAAACAGTAACACTCCTCCGGTTTTGACCGATGGTGATGGCATTTTTAAAGTTGAAGTTTCTGAATTTCCGGCAACTCTTGAGTTTACAAGAGATGGTTATGAGAAACAACTTGTTGTCGTAAAGAAAGCAAATGATATCGTTGTTTATATGATTGCCGCAAAAATTACAAACGATTACGGCAAATCCATTGGTGTGAGGGTTTCTCTGAATCCTGAATCACGCGACGGTATTCTGATGCTTTCATCAGACGACAAAAGATTCAAGTATTGGTTCGATAACCGTGTTTACCTTGACGGTGCTGCATATTTTGGAGACAACACATACCAGGAAAATGAAAATAAAATAGGTAATGGTGTTAATGTCCGCAGGATGCGTTTTGCAATGAAAACAATTCTGTGGGGACACTGGGGTGGTGAAATTGATTTCGATTTTGCCTATAACGAAGTTGACATCAAGGATGCATTTATCCGCTACATTGGCAATAACTGGCAGGTAAAAGCAGGTAACTTTAAAGAGCCTTTCTCAATGGAAGTTACAACAACATCACGTTACCTCACATTTATCGAAAGACCAATGGTTTCAAAAATGGATCCGTCACGTCATATCGGTATTTCATACAGAAGATTTGGTCATAGGTATTTCTTTGAAGGAGGACTGTTCTCAAGTGAAATAGCAAATGACCTTATGCAGGATCAAAATAAGAAACAGGGAACAAATGCGGGATGGTCGGCAACAGGGCGTGTTGCCTGGGCTGCAATTAAAAAAGAAAATATGGTGCTTCATCTCGGAGCTTCCGGTTCGTACCGGACACCAAAAATCCCTGAGCTTGGTGACCCGGTTAACAGTTTCCGGTTCTCAACAAGAGCCGAAACATCAATAAACAGAAAAAAATATATTGATACGGATTTTATTGAAGATTCAAAATCAATGTTCATATATAATTTCGAACTGGCCTATGCCATCGACAATTTTAAGATTGGGGGAGAGTACTTTACTGCCAATATAACGAGAGATGCCGATAAAGTCCCGACTGGAGAAGATAAGCCGAAAACAAACGGTTTCTTCGTTTACGGAGCCTGGATTATAACAAATGGCAATTACTATTATAATATGGCTGAAGCTGAATTTTCGCAGATTAACTTCACAAATAACAAAAAAGGCTCTCTCGAACTGGCTGCGAGATATACTTTCATTGATGCCAACAGTTTTAAAGATGGTAACGACATACCTTATATTCAGGGTGGTTCGGGTGAGGCTTACACACTTGGTCTGAATTATTATGTAAACTATAACATTAAGTTTATGATAAGCTATTCTTATGTAAATCATGACCGCTGGGCAAACGGAAAAGGCAAATACCCAACCTGGAATGTTGATGATGCAGGAAATGATATCACTCCAACAGGAGAAGGTGGCATTGATTTCGGAATGTTACAGGCAAGGATTGAAATTGACTTCTAATTCAAAAAATAATTTTGTAATCATTTAAAACAGATAAAAATGAAAAAGTATTTGTTAATTACCTTAATAGCAGCTATTTACTTTACAGGCTGCGTTAAAGATGAACAACCGGCTCCGGCTCCGCCGACACCTGAAAACTTTAGTGATATAGTAATCAATGAATTGATAGCTAAAGATACAACAAACCCATATTTTATTGATGAATCGGGAAGCCCGGCCGACTGGGTTGAGCTTTATAATAAAGGTTCTAAAGCTGTTGATATCGCAGGTCTGTATATTACTGATACCCCGGGTGATGCTACTAAATATCAGGAGGTTCCGGGTGAAAATGCAAATGTAACAACCATTCCTCCAAAAGGATTTTTGGTTTTAATCTGTGGTGCTGCCGATGCCGGTGGTAATGACTTGCCAACACAGATTAAAGACGGAAAAATATTTGTTGATATGGGAATCAGTTCGTCAAAAGATAACAACATTGCAATTTATAATCCTGAAAAAGCTGAAATTGATATTTCGGGTGATTTTAACGGTCTTCCGGATGATAAATCCTATGGAAGATTAACAGATGGTACGGATAGCTGGGATGTTTTGGCCTCCAAAACTCCGGGAGCTCAAAATAATGGTTCTGCACCTGTTGTTGGAGACCTTGTAATAAACGAATTTATGGCAAGTAACGACACGACTGTCGTTCCCGGAGTTGAAGGTGATTTCCCCGACTGGATTGAGATTTACAACACCGGTGACACTCCTATTGATATGGGTGGCTGGT
>JAOZOC010000548.1 GCA_029933495.1 Bacteroidales bacterium | reverse complement strand
GCCCCTTCAATAAGTGTCGGATTCGATACTATTGGTGCAATGCTACCTTATATGCCCTTTCATTATCAACTTTTTGAGTATCTGAATATACCGGCAATTGTTCTTACAAGTGGGAATATTTCAGATGAACCGATTGTAATTGATAATGATGAAGCTGTTGAAACACTTTCCAATATTGCGGATGCTGTTTTGACCTACAACAGGGATATATATAACCGTACTGATGATTCGGTAGCAATGGTTGTTAATAATCGCGAAAGAGTAATACGCCGGTCGCGGGGATATTCCCCTGAGCCTGTGAATCTAAATCTTAATGTTGATGGAATTTTTGCAGCCGGAGCCGAACTGGTTAACTGTTTTTGCTTAGGAAAAGGGAACCAGGCAATATTGAGCCAGCATATTGGTGACCTGAAAAATCTGGAAACCCTTGAGTTCTATACAGAAGCTTATAAAAGGTTCAAAAAGCTTTTTAGACTTGAGCCTTCTATTGCAGTGTGTGATTTGCATCCGGATTACCTTTCAACGAAATTTGCCAAAGATCTGGGAGTACCGGTTGTGGAGGTGCAGCACCATCATGCGCATATTGTCTCTTGCATGGCTGAATATGGATTAGATGAGAAAGTTATTGGAGTTAGCTTTGACGGAACAGGACTGGGTGATGATGGAAATATCTGGGGTGGTGAGTTTTTTGTTTGCGACCTGGCAAACTATAAACGATATACTCATTTCGACTATGTCCCTTTGCCAGGAGGTGATAAAGTTACGAAAGAGCCCTGGAGAACAGCCGTTTCCTATATGTATAAATATTTGGGTAAGGAGTTTCTGAATCTTGATATTCCTTTTGTCAGGAATCTTGATGTGGAAAAGACCGGTATTGTTATGCAGGCAATTGAGAAACAGATAAACAGTCCTTTGAGCTCAAGTGCCGGAAGGTTGTTTGATGCAGTGGCTGCATTAACTGGAATCTGTAACGAATCGAAATTTCATGCTGAAGCTCCGATGCGACTTGAGGCTGCTATAGATATGAACATTACATATGCTTATCCGTTTGATTTTGGAGAGACTATTTCATTTGGAAATACAATCTTGGATATTGTTGATGATCTTTTGAATGGAGAGCTGGTATCTGAAATCTCGACCAAGTTTCATAACACGGTTATCAATACTGTTTTGGCTGTAATAAGCCAGATTAGGAAAGAGACCGGACTTGATAAGGTTGTGTTTTCAGGCGGTACATTTCAAAACAGATATATAATGAGTAATGTTGAAACAGTATTGACACTTGAAGGATTTAAAGTTTATACTCAGGCAAAAGTTCCCTCCAATGATGCGGGAATTGCTCTGGGACAGTTGGTTATTGCGGCAAAGAGGAGGGAAGTGTCGTAGAATGAAGAAAGTGTGTGATAGGTTTTCCCCTTTAGGGGACTAAGGGGCGGGGTGGAAAATAGTAAATTAGTAAATTAGTGAAATGGTAAATTGGTAAAACGGTAAAATGGTAGTAACGGATTTAATCGATTTACCATTTAACAAAAAGATAATAAAATATGTGTTTAAGTATTCCTGCAAAAGTTGAAAAAATTGAAAATGATATGGCTACTGTATCGGTGGGTGGAACAAGATATGAAGCAAGCCTCCAAATGCTTGATGATGTTAAGGTTGGTGATTACATACTGATGCATACCGGCTTTGCAATTCAAAAACTTGATCCTGAAGAGGCTGAAGAGTCGCTAAAGGTTTTTGAGAAATTTGAAGAGCTTAATGAGGCCCTTGATAAGGAGGAAAAGGAAACAGGTGATAGGATAGTTTAAGTGTAGTAACTATGAGATATATAGATGAATACAGAGATAAGGGACTGGTTGATAAACTGGTGGCTCAGATAAAAATGCGTTCTAAAAATCCAGTCACCTTAATGGAGGTTTGTGGCGGCCATACAATGTCGATACAAAAATTCGGGATACCTTATTTGTTACCTGAAACTGTAAAGCTGGTTTCCGGTCCCGGCTGCCCTGTTTGTGTGTCCAGTACAAGCTATATTGATCAGGCAATCGCATACAGTCGGCTTGATGATGTTATCATTGCAACTTACGGTGATCTTATAAGAGTTCCGGGCTCAACCTCCTCTCTGGATAAGGAGAAAGCTAACGGCGCTGATGTCCGGATTGTTTATTCCATCCTGGATGCTCTGACTATTGCAAAGAAAAACAGAAGGAAAAAGGTTGTTTTTCTCGGAATTGGTTTTGAAACTACGGCTCCGAGTTCCGCAGCAGGCATTATTAAAGCACAAATGGCAGGATTGAGAAATTTTTATTTGTTAAGCTCTCATAAGATAATGCCACCTGCTATGGAAGCATTGATTGATGAGGGAGTTAAAATTGATGGATATATTGCGCCCGGTCACGTAACTGCGATTACAGGTACAAGTATATATGAAAATATCCCTAAGAAGTTTGGGTTAGGTTGCGTTGTCTCAGGCTTTGAACCAGTTGATTTGTTGAAAGCAATTTTGATGCTTGTGGATCAGGTTGAAAACAATGATCCTAAAGTTGAAATTGCCTACACACGCGTTGTTAAGCCTGAAGGGAATGTGAAAGCACAACAAATATTGTATGAGGTTTTTGAACTCCGTGATGATTGGTGGCGTGGACTTGGTGTTCTTCCTAAAAGCGGTTTAAAAATACGGGAAGAGTACAAAATGCACGATGCCGAAGCTATGATTCCGGTGGAAGTAGAGCCGCTAAAAGAGTGGAAAGGTTGTATTTGCGGCGAAGTTTTGAAAGGTCTGAAAAATCCGAAGCAATGCAAATTGTTCGGAAAGGCTTGTACACCTGCAAACCCTG
>JAOZOC010000060.1 GCA_029933495.1 Bacteroidales bacterium | reverse complement strand
ATAGTAATTGTTTTATCATGTTTTCTTGTTTTCCACTAAATTCGCAGTAGTACCTATTTTTATATATTATTTGAACAATTTCGCAAATAGCTTGTTTTAGTGCTATCTAAGCGATTTAGAAAAATATTTGTATCTTTACAAACTAATCATTAAAATCCTATCTCTATGGCAAAAATTGTAGTTCTGGGAGCTGGTATTTCCGGTCACACCACAGCCGCCTATCTTCGTAAATGGCTAAATAAAAAACATGAAGTAGTTGTTGTAACCCCAAACGAATATTACCAATGGATTCCTTCAAACATCTGGGTTGGTGTTGGTCGTATGACAGTTGATCAGATTCGCTTTAAACTTGGCCCCCTTTATAAAAAATGGGGAGTTGATTATAAGCAGGCGAAAGTAGTATCTGTTCACCCCGAGGGAAACAAAGGGATTTCCAAAGGATTTGTAACAATAGAATATACTTCTGAAGAAAAACGTGGGCAAGCGGAAAAAGTGGATTATGATTTTCTGGTGAATGCCACTGGCCCTAAACTGAATTTTGAGGCTACTGAAGGACTCGGTCCCGGAAAGAATACCGTATCAGTATGTTCTTACTCTCATGCAACTGAAGCCTGGGAGAAGTTTCAGGAGGCAATAGCAAAAATGGAGAAGGGAGAAGTGCAAAAATTTCTTATTGGTACTGGACATCCCATGGCAACCTGTCAGGGAGCTGCCTTTGAGTATATACTTAATATTTCGTATGAAATAAAGAGACGTAAGTTAGATGATTTTGCCGATATAACCTGGATTTCTAATGAATGGGAACTTGGCGATTTTGGAATGGCTGGTGCATACATTAAAAAGGGAGGGTATATAACTTCTACAAAGGTGTTTACTGAATCTTTCTTTGTTCAGCGTGGAATAAAATGGATTAAGCGTGCCGGTGTTAAAAAAGTTGAGCCAGGGAAGGCAATTTATGAGACCCTGGATGGCGAAATGCACGAAAAGGAGTTTGATTTTGCAATGCTAATTCCCGGCTTCTCAGGTCCTGGTTTAAAAGCTTATGACAAAAATGACGAGGATATCACTTCAAAAGTCTTTATGCCTAATGGATTTATGAAGGTTGATGCTGATTATACAGCTAAGCCTTATGAAGAATGGGTAGTGGAAGACTGGCCAGAGACATATCAGAACCCTGATTACGAAAATATTTTTGCGGCGGGGATTGCATTTGCGCCTCCACACTCTATTTCAAAACCAAGAAAAAGCAAAAACGGAACTCCTATTTTCCCTGCACCCCCACGTACGGGTATGCCCTCTGGTGTGACAGGTAAGATTGTTGCCCAAAATATTTATGAATGGATTAAAACAGGTAAACCGGAACTGAAGCACAGAGCATCTATGGGAAAAATGGGAGCTGCCTGCGTTGTGTCAGCCGGATATGGATTGTACAAAGGTGCAGCTGCAACAATGACTGTGCAACCTATTGTTCCTGACTGGGAAAAATATCCTGAATACGGCAGAAATATAAAAAATACTATTGGAGAACCCGGACTTGCAGGTCATTGGCTAAAATGGTTTATGCATTATATGTTCCTGCACAAAGCAAAAGGATATCCTTTTTGGTATCTGCTACCTGAATAATTTCATAAATCATTAAATTGAAAACATAAAAATATAAATAACATGCAACATAGAATTAACAGACGACATCGCTCAGATGAAGCATTTGCTCCAACTCCAACGAAATCAACACTTTTCTGGCGGGGATTTATCCCGTGGCAGGCCTGGAGATGGTTAGTGTTAAATATTAAGATACTGAAAATTGTTGTTGGCGGACATTCTTAGAGTTGACAATTTACTACACTCTGATTCTTATTATAAATTAAAGAAATGAAGATAATAGTAGGACTGCTTACCCTTGTAATGACAATCATTTATTCCCAGTTTGGTTATGCTCAACTACAACCTGGTATGGATGCCAATGTCTATAGAGCAGAAATCCAAAAACATAGAAAAGGGATTAATATAAAGCTTAAATACGGAGACAAAACACCATTATCTGTTGACCAGTTGAAAGATTTCAATGGATTGAGCTACTTCCCTGTTGATTATAAATACCACACAAAAGCAACTCTTGTAAAGGAGCCAACACAGGAAAAACAATTATTGCAAACCTCCACCGACAGACAACCCGAATATATTAAATATGGTAAAGTCCATTTTATAATTGATACTTTCAATCTGACGCTGACCGTATATCAGAATCCACCTGAAAAACAGATTAAAAAGGAAGACAGAACCTTGTTTGTACCGTTTAAAGATGAAACATCAGGGAAAGAGTGTTACGGTGGCGGAAGATATATTGAATTTGAAATTCCTGAGGATGGGAATACTGTATTTCTTGATTTTAATAAAGCATATAATCCTTATTGCGCTTATAATCATCGTTATTCATGTGTTATTCCTCCACCTGAGAATTGGTTGCCTGTGAGGATTGAGGCAGGCGAAAAGAAGTTTGAGGAATAAACAAAACCCTAATTCAGAAGCAAGGTATATTGAATCATTACGCTTCTTACAGCTTCAGCTTTCAACGGGCGGATTGAATACCATTTATTTGTAATATTGTTTGCAATAAATGCCACTTTATGAATTGCCTTAAATGAATAACTGATCCGGAAATCCATAATAAAGCTACCGTTATTATGGTTATAAAAATAGTTCATATATTTAATGGGTTGCGTCGTCCCTCCCGATTGTGATGTAGCTATCTCAAACTTCTCAATTGATTTGTCAATATTTATCAGGGGGCCGTAATATTTCATGCTCAACCCGGTTGAAAAACCCTTGTACTCAAATTCAATATCACCTTTAAACGTATGAAGAAATCTGTATTTCAATATTTGATTATCAGGATTAATGCTTGTAGAATTATAAGAATATTCTGTTCCTCCGCCAAAGCTGTAATCCTTTGCGAATACATAATCAGGGTCCATAGACTTTGGTTCAATATAAGTGTATCCAAGCATTGCGTTCAAATTAAGGTCTTGGGTAATTGCAGCCTTACCTGTCAGAGAAATATCGGCTCCAAGAATTCTGGATTTGCCGGTATTCATAAATTTGAATCCGCCGATGGCAAAAGTGTATGTTGAATCCCAAAAACCGAACAGGTATTCAATTGTATTCTCATAGTTTTGCTGGAAAACGGATATATCAAGATAGCCATAAAAGTTTTTGAATTTAAAAGCCTGTTTTACTCCGACTTCTGCATTTTCACTTGTTTCAGGTTTGAGGTCAGGGTTGTCGAATACTCCGATTGTACCTGAAGAAAACCGGATAAACCGCTCTGCAATGGTAGGGTACCTGTAACCCTGTCCGTATGAGCCCCTTACGAAAGTACCCTGTAAAACTTTAAGAGTAGCACCGGCCCTGAAAATAGGCTTGTAGTCAGCAGACTCACCGTTTAGTGAATAAGCCTCTATCCTCACCCCGAATGAAAGATTAAGGGTCTTAAAAAACTCATTTTGAATCTCCAGATAAGGTGATACATTTAAAATTGTGTTAAGCCGGTTGCCGGATCCAACATACATATCAGATTCAACCGAATTCCATTGCGTTGAAACACCTCCAATGAATTTTAATCCGGCAAGATAGGAAAAGTTTTTTCTGAAACTGTAATCGGCATAGACTATTGAGCTTGTGGTTGTTTGGTCGTTGCTCATATCCGTATTGCTGAACATATACCTTGTCTTTAAACTGTGTTTTGTACCAAGTGCGGTATAATAATTTATATATGGATCAACATAGAAAGTGAGTTTTTTTTGTAACAATACACCACCCGGATAGGCTCTGTAAAATCCCGTGGAATCATCAAGCCAGGCAAGCATAAGTTTTGTGTCGTTAAACAATAAATTGCCGTTGACACCATAATTCAGACCTTTGAATTTTTTATTTCTGTGGCGTAGGTTTAAAGTAAGCCGGTAACGTTTTTCCGCCATTTGCGATTCATCAAAGTTGGTCATTGTATCCACGACGAGCGGTCCCGGTTTTGGCGGGCCTTCAAAACCATGGTCATATTTTACATCGGCACTAACTATGATATCGGTATTTTTTTGAGCTCTTGCATGTGAAAATGAAAAACCACCAATGTAGGGAAACTGTTTCCACCATCTCATATATTCATTCTTCGGGTTTGAGTATGCTCCGGCATAGGCTACAACTTTGGTTTTTGGGGTTAACGGTGCATCAGCAGTTTTAATATAAATGGCCCCACTTAATGAAGATGAACCGGAAAGAACCGATGAAGCACCTTTTACGACCTCTATCTGCTTAATGTTGCCCGTGGGAATAAGATCCCACATCGGTCTGTTGGCATCTGCTGAAAGAACCGGCATTCCGTCAACAAAAACACCCACTTTGCTCCCCACACCAAAATTAAAACCGCTGCCTCCCCTAATCTGAGGAGCCCCGTCAATTATATTTAATCCCGGAACATAATCCAGAATTGTCTCAATATTTGTTGTGTTCTTGTTCTCAATCAATTGGGGCTGAATGACTTCCATTGAAACGGTCAATTCCTCCAACTTTTGGTCGAATTTTCCGGCACTTACCTCAACACCCTGTAAATTACTTACAAACTCCTCTAATCTAATTGTTCTTTCAACTGTCTGACCGGTTTTTATATCCACTATAACAGTATCAGTCTTCATTCCGGTAAAGGATACAACAAAAGTGTAATGGCCTTCGGGAACTTCTATTGAGAATCTGCCATTTATGTCGGCTGCGGCTCCTATTGAGGGATTTCTTTTTACCTTTATATTTGCTCCTATTAATGTTTCATTATTATCTGCCGCAATAACAACTCCTTTGAAATAACCGTAATCTTGCTGGGAAAAAGTGATAAACGGTGCCAGTAGCAATAAGCCAAAGATTAAAGAAAGTAAAATATTTCGTTTCTTCATAATTCAGGTTTTCCCTGCAAAAATAAATATAAATAATTAACTCTGTATTTTGGAAAAACTATTTGATATATAGCTTAGTGGTATAACGTCCTTCATCAGTTGTTACGGCAGCAATATAAATGCCATTGATCAATCCTTGTACAGAAACCCTGTCTCCTTCAATATCTTTCGTTAATACTGTTTTTCCCATTAAATCAATCAGCTTAACCTGCGAGCCCTTAAACTCTTTTGGCATATCTCTGAAAAACAAAGTACCCTGTGAATAAAATACATTCAGTGGTAGTACGGAATTGCCGGCAACTGAAGCATCACCGTATATGATTTCAACATCATCATAAAGTGCCACGCTGCCTCCAATGGCATCAAGTCCGGCACCCGCAGTTAACATAGCAATAAGATACTCAGGACTCTCATTGCTGTAATATTCGAATGAGGCAGCAACCCTTGTCCATTCATCATGTTCACCTGTCAGAACAACTTTTGCCCACCCAACGACATTATCCTGATATTCAGGTAAAATACCTATTGTGCATGAATCCCTGTGTAATAAAAACTTTGCCTGCAATGTGTCATTATCAACAGGATAATACTTAATCCACATTGCTATACTGTCAGGTTTACCCGTAAAAGGCATATTCCACTGATCATCAGAAAAATCACTATAAACATAGCCTTCAACAGGGTTAAATGTAGTATGAAATCTCCCGGTTGTAATACCTCCTGTTGCAACGGCACCAATCAAAGTAATCAGGTTTGAAAGTCTAATGGAATAATTCCCTGTGTGGGCTGTATCGCATTTAGCCCAATTGACTGGCGCAACAGCATTTATTGTAGGATTGTCAGAAGTCTTAATAGTACTCCACTTAACCGGTTCATCTTCACCAACCGAAACATCTTCCCATTCTTCAAAACTAGCATTGACAATTTGAATGTTTTGAGCCTGCAAACCGAAAATAAAAATCAAATAAATTGGAATAGAGAGTAAAAGTTTTTTCATACCGATGTTCTTTTTATTTTATTTAAATTACTTTTTTATTTGTGCAAAGATAGTCTAAGTTTTATATTTTTAGATTTTTGCTTTAAAAAGTTCTGAAATTGGGTTCTGTAAGACAAGAGTTGAAGGAATTCTGATAATTGAGATATAATTATTAAAAATTGTTTGTTAAGATGAAAATCTTAGTAATTTTGAGAAAGTTTTTTTACGAAAAATATCATAATGAAGAACACAATCTGGTTATTACTTATCATTTCATTATTCTGGTCTTGCGATAACTACCAGGATCAATTTGTAAATAAAGAGAAAATTAAGTTACCACCGTCATCTATCAGTAATCGCAATCTTGATGCCGGGGATAATTATGCTTCAAGTCCGTGGCCGACGGCCCATCGCGATGTTCGCAATTCTGACTATACTCCATTTTACACTACAGCTGATATTGAATTCTCCTGGATTGATCTTAAGTATGCCGGCTTTTTCATTGGTCCGACAATAGGCCCTGAGGGGAACGTATATCTTCCAACCGGTTATGGTGCAGGGTACAGTAATTTAACCTGTTTTGACAGATATGGAAATAAACTCTGGGAATCGGAAAAACTGGAAAAAGGAAAAGAACTTGAAGGTGTGGACTGGGGATGCGAGATTAATGCACCCATTATTGATAAGGATGGCAATGTTTACCAGGCCGACTGGAATCAGATATGGTCGTTTACCAATACCGGTAAGCTCCGCTGGGTTTCCAACCTGCGAGACTTTGACATTGAAGGTATGTTTATTACTCCTTTCTTTTTAAAAAATTACATTGGAGGATCTTCAACTGACGGGTATCTTGCTTTTTTTGATGTAAACACAGGAGAATTTTTTGACAAACTGAAACTGCCAGGTACCAAGGGCCCGAAATCACTTCCTATGTTTGATGGTTTGTGGGAAACTCAAATGGCTCCTGAGATGAGGCAGTTTGCCTGGGATGCAGTCTTTGGGTGCAATATGCAGTGTTCAAATACTCCAGCCGTAAATCCTGAAACAGGACGTGTTTTCGTTGTAGCGAATGGCAATACAGAGGATGAAGGTGTTATTCATGGTGTGGATTTAACACCGGATGGACTGAAACTTGCATTTACTACCAGTACAGGATTCGGAGGCAGCGGAACTTCTCCGTCTATTACATTTGACGGTAAGATAGTTGTACTGACAGATGGTGATGGATACTTTAACGGGGTTGATACGGAAACCGGTAAGATTGTATGGAGCAACGACACAAAAAGTGTTAACGGGGTTTCCTCAACCACTGCACCTAACGGGATGGCTATTAATTACAGTACAAATTTGGTTACGGCTTACGATGCTTTGACAGGTGAATTGCTTTGGAAAACGGATCTTGACAAGGTGGTTGCAGACAAGGATATGAAAGGGTTGGTAGCCCGCAAATCAACTCCTTCGGCAGTGGCAGCTTCCAATGTTATGGCTACACCCGATAAAATATGGATGATAGTGCTTTCCTGTGCGAAAATGGAACTTTCTGAGAAGCAGAAAGAAAAAAACAATATGACAAAAATTCCTGTCAGGGGAATCCCGAAAGATTCAGTCAGAATACCGCAAAGATATTACCTGTGCTCGTTTGATTACAATGGGAATCTGTTGTCGAAAACACCTGCTCCCGGTGATGGTGCTATGATCACTGCCGGACTTGATGGCAGGATTTATGTTTCAGGCCTTAGCGTGGTTAGCGATATTGTTTATAATCAGACTCCTGCACTTTTCAGGACAACACCCAAACCAACAACAGGTATCTGGGGGTTTGAACCGAGATCGTTTAAGCAGCAGGCAAAAGAGGCTCTCGGTTATCTGGTAAAATACTGTCGAAAGGATGCATCGCTGGAGAATATCAGGGAACTATCCGAAATTCACAGAAAAAATATTGCACTGGAACAGCTTAACGGCATCCGTGTATCCTTAAATGAAGCTGTTATCAGAAAAGAGCTTGCTGAAAACAAGGCTGAAGAAATAATTGAGCAGTTGAGTCAGCCATCACAGCTAATAGAGGCCGGTGAGTATATTGAAGCTGCTTCGGAAATAGAAAAGGTATTGGGTCTTTTTTAATCCATACCAGACTTATTTCAGCATCCCGATAACTTCATTAAGATTGCCGTCATTTTTTGCAGGTTTTAACCCCATAATGTATGCAATTAAAGGATAAATGTCAACATTTATAAATGTAGGAGCGATGTAGCTTTCCTTAAATGCCGGCCCGTAAGCATAAAAGATGGCATGCATATCTTTGTTTGCATTGTCGTAACCGTGAGTTCCGTTTCCAACCCTCTTTTTATCCTTTTCGATAATGCTCCAGCTACTGTCAGCAACAACAATGAGGTCAAGAGTACGTGAATTCGTTCCGTAATGTAGTCTTTCCGGTAATTCTCCTGTTTTCCAGGTTGTAATATGAGGTGTTTGCTTTAGTTGTAGATATAGACTGTCAATATATCCATCTTTTGCTTTTATTATATAATTAGGATTATAGCCTTGAATAATATCAACCCAATCCATATCAACTGATTGACTTAATATAACCTTCCTTTCATCTGAAATATTTCCCATCCCGTGGTCGGAGGTTACAATTATATTGATTTTATCAGCAATCGGGAGTTTTTCAACTTTTGCCATAAACACACCGACAAGCGAATCAAGATATGTAACTTCCCGTTTAATTTCCTCGCTGTCAGGCCCATATCTGTGTCCTTTTGAGTCAGGTTCGTGCATATACCAGAGAATAAGATGAGGTCTTTTCTCTTCCGGCAGTTGCAGCCAGGAAATAACGGAGTCAATTCTTTGCTCAAAGGGGAAGTTGTGCTCATATTTCTTCCAGTAGGAGGGATGCATCTGCTGAATATCGGCATCTGAACCAACCCAGAAAAATGTCCCGGCTTTCACCCCCTGCTTTTCAGCAGTGTTCCAGATGGGTTCTCCTCCATAGAAGGTTCCGTCTTCAACAGCTTTACGGTCTCTGATTGCGTAATATCTGTCAGTTTCCGGATCATAAAATGTATTAAGCACAATTCCATGATGATCGGGATATAGGCCAGTAGCAATTGTGTAATGATTCGGAAAAGTTTTTGACGGAAATGATGGCTGTAATGATTCGGCTTTAATCCCTATTTTTGCAATTTTATCAAGGTTTGGTGTAGGTGCCATATCGGCATAATCCCAACGAAAGCCATCTAAGGATAGCATTACAACATAAGGAGTTGAATTAGTATTGTCTGATACCTGTCGGCAAGCAGAGAAAATGAGAATCAATAGAGCTGATAATAGAATAGTTTTTTTCATAATTGAAAAAAGCCCTGGATTGTTCCAGGGCTTTTAATATTTAGTTGAAATAATTTATAATGAAATTTTAACGCCTACGTTGAATGTTCTTGGTAAACCAAGAAAAACTTCAGCTCTGTTTACATCATGATTAAATTCATCATTTGGACCAGTGTTTCCATTATATGCACTATTGTCAAGAGCATCCTGAACGTAGAAAGTATCGAAGAGGTTAAAGACGTGCGCAAATATATCCAGGCCAACTTTGCCTTTTAAAGGAATCTGATAGCCGAAGTGCAAATCGAATACAGAGTATGATGGAAGTTGCCATACCTGACCTCTGTCAGCTTCATTATCCCTTCTTATTGGATCGAAATCTGCATAATAATTTGCATTATACTTCCAGGTAAACATAATATTCATTCCTTTAACTGGGTATAATGTTGCATATAATCCAAACTGAGTTTGTGGAGCGTCACCAACTTTCAGGTCTTTTGCGTAAACATTAACAGAATCTTCAATAATGCCACCACTTGCATTGTCATAATCTTTAATTGTTGCATTAACATCATTCATGTATTTCCAGTTTGCAATTGAAGCTACTGCACCGAATCCAACCAATTGAATAGGACGGTAAGTTCCTTCAAATTCAAAACCACTATGGTTTTGCTGCATACCAGTAATAAACGCTATTCCCGTTGTAGCGGAGTCAATTCTGACACTTCTTGTAAAAGACCTGTCTTTCCAGGTGGTATAATAATAATTACCTTTTAATCTCAGTTTGTCATTTACAGAGTTATAAATAACTCCAACCTCAAATGAAACGAATTTTTCATTTTTAGGATCCTGTGCAACAGTTCCATCTGCATCGTTAATTACATTATCGAAGATAGGTACTTTAGAAATTACACCAACATTACCAAATACGCTGAATGTTTCAGAAATATTATAGTTAGCACCACCTTTAATTTGATAACCACTAATCCAGTCTGTATTCGATGACAGTTCCCCGCTGCTGATATCTGGATTTCCATTAGCTAATGTGTCGGCAGTTTTGAAATGATTAACGTAAGAGTATTTTATCATTGAATACCCTACTGTACCATAAATTGACAAGTTTCCTGTTGTATATTCAGCTTGAGCATAACCACCAAGCCAATCGACAGTATTTGTGTTATGATAAGCAATTTTATCACCTAATCCTTTTTCTTGCTGACTTGGGTCAGTATCAAATTGATTACCCGTATATGTATATGAGGTAAGGCCTAGTAAATCACGTACTTCCCTGTAGTGGCCAATTTCTGCAGTTCTCCAGTCAATGCCAAATTGCATTTTAAATTTTTCATTGAAAGCAACTTTTACTTTGGAGATTGCACCAATGGTCCATTGGTTATTCACAGAGTTTCTGAGGATACCTTGTCTGGTATAAGATTGTGACAGGTTGCTGTCGATTGTAGCGTTCCAGTCGGCAACTCTTGAAGGACCAGAGTAATCATATTGAATTTTGCCATAAGTCCCTGTACCACCACCTGTACCACCGGAATAATAGACCGTAGTAAACTGAGAAACTTTTTCACTCCATTGAGCATACCAGTTCAGGTTTGTAATGGGTTTGTGATAAAAGTTTTCTCTTTCATTTATGAAACCTTTATCATACCTGTCAATGGTTTTTCCATTAAAGCTTTGTTTAC
>JAOZOC010000547.1 GCA_029933495.1 Bacteroidales bacterium | reverse complement strand
TGCTGCCGACTCAATAGGATTGATGAGCCTTCCGAAGCTGACATTACCTGAGTGGCTGAAAGGGCCCAATGCACCTTTGTTGCCTGAGGAGGTTGATAATTCGGAAAATATGTACTGGCGACCGGTTTATGCTCAGGTTGACCTTGAATGCGGACAGGCATCCGGTGTTGGGCTGGGATTTACTTATGAGATAAACAGATTAAGAAATTTGCCATCAGATGTTGTTGATAATCAATACCCTACACATTATTGCTGGAATTGGGCAAATGGGGGAGAAGGATGGTATGGAGTGAGCTATTTTCATAGTTTTGAGATTATCAGAACGGGTGGTACGCCAGATGTAAATACCTACGGAGGTATGTATGTGGGTAATTCCGATGAGCGTAAAAAAATATGGATGTCGGGTTATGATAAGTACTACGAAGCAATGCACAACAGAATTAATGAACTTTACCAGATAGATGTTTCCACTCCTGAAGGGATATTAACTTTAAAAAACTGGATACATAATCATCTCGAAGGTTCTGAAGTTGGCGGAGTTGCCAACTTTTATGCCAATGCTCCCTATGGAATGTCAACACTTCCTGCCGGAACTCCGGAAGCTGGAAAGTATGTTGTTTTGGAATGGGGTGGCGCAAATCATGGGTTGACCATTTGTGCCTATCATGATTCTATTCGCTGGGATTACAATAACGATGGTCAATATACAAATGATATTGATATTAATAATGATGGTGTTGTGAATGTCAGAGACTGGGAAATAGGCGGATTTAAGTTTGCAAACACATACAGTGGAGGACCCAACTTCGGGAATGATGGGTTTAGCTATATGACCTATAAATCTTGTGCAGATCCTTCAGAAAGTGGTGGAATATGGAATAATGCCGTACACGTGCAATTTGCAAAAGAACAATGTGACCCGTTACTAACTTCAAGGATTACACTTAAGCATGTTTGCAGAGAAAAAATTAAGGTTAGAATGGGATACTCAACTGATGTAAATGCAACTTCTCCCGAATTTATTCTTGAGTTCCCTATTTTTAACTATCAGGGTGGCTGTAAGTATTTGCAGGGCGGAACAACTGAAGAGGATAAAACTCTTGAGTTTGGCCTCGACCTTACCCCATTCCTAAATATGCTTGGCTCCGGAACTCCGGCAAGATATTTCTTGCTTGTAAATGAAGATGACCCTTCAAATCAGTATGAAGGCGAAATTGTACAATACTCAATTATCGACTATTCAAATGGCATGAATGAAATTGATTGCGGACAGTCGAATATTACTTTGGTTAATGGCGTAAACAAACTTTGGGTTGATCATACCGTTAACTTTGATAGTGTTGATATTACCAATGATGAGATGCCGGAAGCTACCGTTTATGAACCTTATCAGTTTCAGCTTGAAGCAGATGGGGGCTCTTCTCCCTACTACTTTGATTTTAATATGAATTTTGTGGAAACAAATTATTCCGGAAGTTTTCCAAATATTGATGAAGAAGTGATAACACCGGGTAATACTAACAGTGGCCATACAACCATTGACCTTGATTTTGATTTTCCGTTTTATGATGAAATTTTTAACGAGGTTAAAGTGTATGTTGACGGATACATCTCACTTGGCGACAATATAACCTGGCCTTATCAGGTTTATGACTTTCTGTTGTTCACAAAGAATAAATTCATTGCACCGTTTAAAACCGATTTGATCGTTGTTTCTTCTTTGGGTGATGGAATGTGGTATGAAAGCAATGACGGATTTGCAACTTTCAGATGGAAAGTTTCGGTGTATGGTCAGCAAAATACATCGGAAGTTAATTTTACTGTCAGACTATATGAAAACGGCGATATAAAGTATTATTTCGGTGATGTAAACGACTTTTCAAATGTTGAATGGATTTCGGGTGTTTCAGCCGGAAATAATGTTTATTATCAGTTTACTGATGTTAGTAATCATCAGTCACTTCCTCAAAATTATATCTGTGACCTTTCTGCATCACATAAACCGTCAGGATTCACCCTGTCACCTGATGGATTCTTTAGCGGGTTGCCAGACTATGTTTATGACAATTATGAGATAAGATTCAGGGTTAGTGATTCCAGAAATATTACAGCTACAAAACCACTCTATTTCTCTACAGATGGAACCAACTTTCTTATTATTGATGACTATTCAGTTAATTCAGGCGGTAATGATATTATTGATTTCGGTGAATCACCCGATCTGTCAGTTACAATCAGGAGCCTTGGTGAGCAAATCATATCTAATGTAAATATGTCAGTCACTATTGATGATGAATATATAACTATGACTGACAGTACTGAGTTTCTTGGTGATTTTGAGCCTTCGGAGGAAAAAACCTTTACAGATGCGTTTTCATTTGATGTTTCAAATACAGTTCCCAATAATTATCAGCTTGATTTTAATACATTGACCACTGATGATGCAGGTGGTGAGTGGGAAAGCCATATTTATCTGACAGCATATTCTCCGGTAATAAATTCTACAGGTATTACCGTTGATGACGGAGGAAACGGCGGGCTTGATCCCGGGGAAACTGCTGACCTGATCGTTAATTTACATAATTCGGGAGGTTCACAGGCCAACAATCTGGAGATTTCATTTTCTTCTGCCGATCCTTATATAACCGTAAACAGTAATTCGGCTTCCATTAGTTTTCTGGGGCCAAATTCAAATGGTGAAGCTATATTTAATGTAACTGTTTCGGAGGATGTACCAATTGGTTATATAATCGGGTTTAATGTTGCCATAACAGCAGACAATGATTATTCAAACGAAAGTCAGGCATTTGTTGTGATAGGCCTGATAAACGAAAGTTTTGAG
>JAOZOC010000059.1:7104-10958 GCA_029933495.1 Bacteroidales bacterium | reverse complement strand
AAGATTTTTAAAGAGGAAATAGAATATCAGGGTGTGTCAGTTATAATTCCAAGACGTGAATGTATAGTGACGGCAGCGAAAAGATTACGTGAGATAAAAAAGATTAAGGAGAAAGAAGCAGTTGGGGCATAAAAACATATGGCCATCGTTCTTAGTGTGCAATTTGTAATAAATGATTAAAATTGCCTGAATCATCACTGTCTAATTTTCAATTTGCAAATAATAAATTTCAAATAAATATCAATGTCAAATAATGAAAATAACAAACCTGTTTACGACTTGGAAGAGCGAACTTTTATTTTCGCAAGGGATGTTAGATTTTTTATTAAGACAGTTCCTTATTCAATAGCAAATTCAGAAGATAGTAAACAATTGGTTAAATCGTCTGGCTCTGTTGGGGCTAATTATCGTGAAGCAAATGAAGCTTTAAGTAAAAAAGATTTTTTAATGCGTTTAAAGATTTCCAGAAAGGAAGCAAAAGAGAGTGCTTACTGGCTTAGGTTAATATATGATACCAATAATTTAAACAATTTAAATGAAGGGAAAAGGTTATTTAATGAGGCAGTTGAATTGAAAAAAATATTTTCTCCCATTATAGGCAAATCAAAATAGGTATAATTGTTTGGATGTTTGTTGATTCAAAATTGTGGTTTATTTGTTTTTTATTATTTGAATTTTGTGTTTTTTAGTTTATAATTTTTTTTCTTTCAGACATTAACTTTTTGAGAGAAATAAAAAAATAATAATTGTATATGAAAAGAGATATAATTCTTGCAGGAGTAGGTGGTCAGGGAATTCTGACAATAGCAAATGTTATCGGCCTTGCATCAATTGATGCCGGATTATTTATTAAGCAGGCCGAAGTTCACGGAATGAGCCAGCGCGGTGGTGATGTCCATTCGGATTTGAGAATTTCAGATAAGGAAATCGCTTCTGACCTTATCCCGGAAGGGAAATGCGATTTGATAATCGCTGTAGAACCAATGGAATCATTGCGATATGTTCCGATGCTTGATAATGAGGGATGGTTGATAACAAATACGACTCCTTTCGTAAATATCACTGATTATCCTGATATTGATGATGTTTTGAAAGAGATAGAGTCTCATAAAAACCACGTTGCAATTGATGCAGAGAAGATTGCAAAGGATCTTGGGTCGAAAAAATCAGCCAATATGGTTATTCTTGGTGCTGCATCACCTTTTATTGGTATTCCGGAGGAAAAATTGAAAAATGCCATTAAAAAACTATTTGGTTCAAAGGGCGAAAAAGTTATTGAGCTAAATCTTAATGCATTTGATGAAGGACGTAAGATTGCTGATGCCCGAAAGTAAAACATAGTGTGTTTTAAAAACCTGTCGGGTTTAAAAATTTACCGGTAACTTTTTTTTTTGACCTTTAACTTTATTATTCTTGATTTTTGAAAAAAATATATTTACTTTTGCAAGCTGTTTAAAAAATAGAAATTTTTAAAAGAACTTATTAATTAATTTTATGTCTAACAAAAAAAAATGATCATGAAGAAGATTTTACTTTCAGCATTAATCCTGAGTTTTGTAACACTCGGATTTTCGCAAAAAAATTCAAACTTTCCAAAAGAGGAAGTTAATGTTGCTGTACAAGCGACAGTTCAGGCGCCTCTAACAGGTGCAGAAATTATCCAGATGCCTGTAAATCCTAATGTGGCAACTCCGCTTGCTTCTAAGGATGACTTAATTGCCGGTAAAACAAAGTATGACTTACAGTCAAACTCCTTGCTTGGTAACAGGGTGTGGCTCTATGACGATGGTACTGCCGGAGCGAATTGGACAATGGGTCTTGGTGACGATACTGGCTTTCCAGGTAGAGGTACAGGTTACAACTATTATGATGGTACTGCCTGGGGACCTGAACCAACAGAACGTATCGAAGACGACAGATGTGGTTGGCCAAGTTATGCTGCCTGGGGTGAAAATGGCGAAATATCAGTTGCTCACCTTGCAGGTCAGAGCGTTTATACTGAAGGCGGTTTTTTAATTAACACAAGGGCTGAAAAAGGTGTTGGCGACTGGACACAGATTTGGCTTCAGGGTCCTGCCGATATGGGTGGAACAGATGTAACATGGCCACGTGTTATGACATCGGGTGTTAACCACAATTATATTCACATTATATGTCCTGCTGCTGCTGCTTATGCTGATCAGGATACTCCTTTATTCTATATCAGGTCAAATGATGGTGGTGCAACATGGACAGACTGGACAATCCTTGATGAGATAAATTCAGATTATTATATGGGTTTCGGTGCTGATGATTATACATTTGCAGAATCAAGAGGTGATGTTATTGCTTTTACAATTGTTAGCTCATGGCACGACTGGATCATTATGAAGTCAATGGATAACGGTGAAACCTGGGAGAAAATTATTCCCTGGGAGCATCCTTATCCGATGTTTGACTGGAATTCAACAATTACAACTGACACAATCTGGGCTCCTGCCGGTGCTGCAGATATTGCACTTGACGAAAACGGAATGGTACATGCAGTTTGTGCTCTCACACGTGTTGCACATACAGAAGTTGGAACTTCTTATTCATACTGGCCCTGGACTGATGGTATTATCTACTGGAATGAGACAATGCCTGCTTTCACTAATGCAAATCAACACAGAGCTTTAGCTTATGAGAACCTTGTTGAAGACGAAAATTATATTGGTTGGGTTGTTGAAGGGGAACTTATGACAGAGTTGCATACTTATCGTGAGCAGGGAATGAGTTCATTTCCTAATATCTCTGCTGACAATAATCAGCTGGTCGTCGTATGGTCATCAGTTACTCCAGGATATGATAATCAACAGTTTAACTTCAGACATATCTGGACGCGCCGTTCATACAATAATGGTGTTGCAAATAGCTGGGGTGATTTGAAAGATATGGATACAGATATTGGTCACTGGCTCGACGAATGTATCTATCCTGTTATGGCAGGTAGTTTTGATGATGCTGACCAGGCATTCTTTATCTATAATGCTGATGGAACTCCGGGAACAGCATTAGATGGTGATCATGATTATCAGGATAATACATGGTATACTTTGGGCTTTATTCCTGTCGGAATTGAGAATAATAAATCTCTAACTGATGCTAATGTTTCACAAAATTATCCTAATCCTTTCAATGGTACTTCAGTAGTTAATGTTACTTTAGAAGAGCGTTCAATTCTGAGCCTTGAGGTTTCAAACCTTATCGGACAGGTTGTTTATACTGCTGACAAAGGTGTGGTTAATTCAGGAATGCATACCTTTACAATTGATGCTTCTAACCTCGGATCAGGTGTTTATTTTTACACTGTAAAAGCCGGCGAAAGCTCAGTAACAAAGAAAATGATTGTTGAATAAACAATTATAATATTTTTTAATAAAAGGGTGATGCCATAAGGTATCACCCTTTTTGTTTATTGATATTTGTTGATGTGACAAGCGTTCATGCTTGTCAGTACATAAGCCATAACCAGACAGTCCCCTTCCAACCCTGAATTCCAGCCCACCCCCTCTCGGCTACCGCACAGGCTATCACACAGAGGGGAATAGGACAGCCTAAAATGCGGAAAACAACTCCCCTCTTGAGAGGGGGTGCGTGAGCCTTTGTGCCGGCGGGGGTGTGTTCTGAAAACTGTAATAGATTTACATAAAAAGGATTTTAATCCACCCCCTTCCAACCCTGAATTCCAATCCACCCCCGCCCGGCTACCGCATAGGCTATCACACAGAGGGGAATTTACCAGTCCAGATTTGTAACCATTTTATCTTTATCTTGATCATTTTATCTTTTTATAATTTATCTTTGCATTTTTATTATTAAATTTTGATACCAAA
>JAOZOC010000059.1:4875-7004 GCA_029933495.1 Bacteroidales bacterium | reverse complement strand
TTTTATCTTTTTATAATTTATCTTTGCATTTTTATTATTAAATTTTGATACCAAAGGACACCATACAGACAATAATTGAGACTGCCCGTGTTGAAGAGGTGGTTGGCGAATTTGTTCATCTCAGGAAAAGAGGTGTTAACTATATTGGTTTGTGCCCTTTTCATAATGAAAAAACTCCTTCATTTACTGTCTCTCCTGCCAAAGGCATATATAAATGTTTTGGATGTGGCAAGGCCGGAAACTCCGTAAACTTTGTAATGGAGCATGAGCATTATTCATACCCTGAGGCTTTGAAATTTATTGCGAAAAAATATAATATTGAGATAGAAGAGGAGGAGCAGACTCCGGAGCAGATACAACAGCTTAATGAAAAGGAGAGCCTTTATGCTGTTAATGAGTTTGCACGTAAATTCTTTACTGAGCAGCTTATCAATACTGAAGAGGGTAAGTCAATAGGCCTCACATATTATAAAGAAAGAGATTTTACTGAAAAGACCATAGAGGAGTTTCAGCTTGGTTACAGCCCTGACAGGTGGGATGCATTTACAAAAGAAGCCAAAGAGAACGGTTATCAGGCGGAGTTTCTAATAAAGACCGGGCTAACAATCAATAAGGATGGTAAGCATTATGACAGGTTCAGGGCGAGGATCATTTTTCCCATTCATAACCTCTCGGGAAGGGTAATCGGATTTGGCGGCCGGATTCTTAAAAAGGATGATAAAAAGCCCAAATATGTAAATTCGCCTGAATCTGATATTTATAATAAGAGTAAGGCATTATACGGTATTTATTTTGCCAAAAGTGAAATTATTAAAAAGGATAATTGCTTTTTGGTTGAGGGATATACCGATGTTATTTCATTGTATCAGACAGGAATAAAAAATGTGGTTGCTTCATCCGGAACATCCTTGACAACTGATCAGATAAGACTTATAAAAAGATATACTCCCAACATTACAATTTTGTATGACGGGGATGCTGCAGGGTTAAAGGCCTCTTTTCGGGGAATTGATATGATTCTGGAGCAGGGAATGAATGTAAAGGTTGTGTTGTTCCCCGAAGGTGAAGACCCCGATTCTTATGCCAGGTCTCATCGTACTTCAGAAGTTGAAGATTATGTCACTTCACAGGCAAAGGATTTTATCAGATTTAAAACGAGCGTTCTTCTTGAAGAGACCCAAAACGATCCTGTAAAAAAGGCAGGGCTCATAAAAGAGATAGTCCAGACAATCTCCCTGATTCCGGATGGCATAACCCGTTCGTTGTACGTAAAAGAGTGTTCCTCACTTCTTGAAATGGCCGAACAAACTCTTATGAATGAGCTTAATAAGAGGTTGCGGGAAAAATTTAAAAAGAAAAGTCAGTTCTCTCCTCCGGAAATGGAGCAGGAGAATCTTCAGGAGTTTCATGCGGAGAAGCAGATTGAAATTGATATTAATGATACAGAATACCAGGAGAGGGACATTGTTAGAATATTACTTAACTACGGACAGCAGGAAATAGCTTTTAAGGATGAGGATGAAAACGGACATCCTATAGAAGTACCCGTTGAAGTAGCAAAGTTTATTATAAATGATATAAGAAGAGATTCCCTCAGTTTTAAAAATCCGGTTTTTCAAAAAATATTTGATGAATACGTTGAATATATTGACAGAGATGAGATTCCTGATGAGAACCATTTTAAGAATCATGAAGATACCGAAATATCAACGTTGTCAGTTAATATGCTCCTATCGCCTTATGAACTTAGTGAAAACTGGCAGAAAATAGTAAAAATAGAGGTTGTTACCGAGGTCCAGCAATTGAAAAAGGCTGTAGTTAATTCTGTGTTATCATTTAAAGCCAAGATGATTGAGGAATTAATCTTCGAGAATCAGCAAAAGCTAAAAAAAACTGAAAGCGAAGAGGATGTAATGCTTTTACTTAAAGAGCAACAGGATTTGAAACAAATAGGCCGGATAATAAACAAAGAGCTTGGTCGGGTTGTTACAAAGTAGCTCGGGCATTCACCGGATTTCATTCTCAGATGACTCCTGCGGATTTGATTCATCGGATGACTTCTATATCTAATTATCGTGAAGACATAGATATTTGTCAAACCTTTGCTACAAGAGTCATCCGATGAATAT
>JAOZOC010000059.1:0-4775 GCA_029933495.1 Bacteroidales bacterium | reverse complement strand
TCACCACCCATATTAATTGTCATTCCGTAAGGACGCTCTTTTGAAATTTCTATCTGGGCATCACCCGCAATACCTGTAAGTTGTTCCCAGATAGTAACAGCCTGATGAACACCTGTGCCTCCGGTGGGGTGTCCCCAACCTATTAAGCCACCTGTTGTATTCATAGGAATTTTTCCATCACGGGCTGTGTTTCCATCAGCTACAAATTGTGCTCCTTTTCCTGGGTCTGCAAAACCCAACGCCTCCGTTGTCAGCACTCCGGCAATAGAAAAACAGTCATGCACTTCAGCAGTAGCAAGTTCATCAATTGAAATTCCAGCATTCTCAATAGCCTGTTTTGCCGCTTTTTTTATCGCTGTAAGTTCTGTTTTGTCTGGCGGGTCATTAGTAATATTCCTTTCAACCTGGGCAATACTGATAACTTCAACAGCCTGGTCTTTTGGAATACCACATCTTTCAAGGCCTTCTTCCGATGTAATTACAATTCCAGAAGCTGCATCCGAAACTTTTGAGCAATCAAGGACATTAAGGCTGTCAACAAATGCTTTACCATTTGGTCTCATTTTATCGTACAAAGCACCAAGGTCTTCAACCTTGTTCTCATATTCCTGAGCAGTGGGGCAGAGGCGGGCGTTTTCAATTGCATTTACAAACCATTGTTTCATTCCGCTACGGGCATATTCCATACCGTATTTTTCGTAGTATGCTTTAGCTCTTTCACTAAATTGACCGGGGAAGAAAAAGGCATGGCCTTTTTTACGGTTTTTGAACCAGCCTGCACCGGCAAGCACATCAGCACCATAAATAGCCTTCATTGTGTTCTGAACCTCCACACCAACAGCAAGAACCACATCTGCCGTTTCGGCAAGTATTGATTTTATTCCGGTGGCTAGAGCAAGAGCTCCGGAAGCACAGGCTCCTTCAACTCTTGTAGATGGTTTATATTGCAGTCCTTCGTCTATCATGGGGATGAATCCTGCAAGATGACCCTGCTTGTTGAAACGGGCTGCCATAAAGTTTCCGATAACTCCCTCATCAATATTTTTGGCTCCACCTATTTGTTTTAATGTTCCCTGTCCGGCCTCTTTAATATAATGTTCAATATCAGGGCGGGGCTTTTTAGGATTAAACTCCTTGCGGCCTGTACCAAGTGAAATAGTGTTATACCCGGCTGCCATATATACTTTACGTCTTAGATTTTTCATTTTATTCTGTTTTATTTATTCTTTTAATTGCTTTGATCTCTGATATCACGATGTTATTTTAAATAATCATTTATTGGCCCGTAAGCATGATAAAAACCTGTCAGCATAACAGTATTCACATCATCTGCAGAGTTTGCTACTCCACTTGAAACCAACAAGACTCCAATATCATTTGATTTTGCGTTATAAGTAATTGCCAGTTTAGCACCCAGAGTATCCATTTCAGCGAGTTCATTAAAATAGGCCTCAAGCATTGCATCCTTTTTCCCTCTGCTAAAGTTAACTACTTTCCAGGGTTTCCACGATTTGGGTAAAGCTCCGAGTTTCTCATCACATTTTGCCTGAAATCCGGAGATGTCAACATATTCCTTTGTGTCAGGATTAAAAACAGCAACAGGTTTACCTCTTTCATATTTCAGGAATCCGTCTTTTTGTGAACCATTTGAATTCTGGCCACCTTTAACTCCCATTTCTATCATGGTATCCAACAGGTCGTTATGAAGGTCTTCATCAGGCAGATGAGGATTCATAACTCTCATAATAAATGTAACAACATCAATTCCTACGTAGTCTATCAGCTGGAAAATTCCCATTGGCCGCACAAGATAATCCTGCGAGACTTTATTAATCATATACAAAGCTTCAACAAAAGGCATTTCCTTCGACAGGCTTTCCACCTCATTTATTCCATGGAGTGCGTCACGCATAAAGTGCCCGTTACCGATAAAGCCTGCCTTATCGTTAGATGGTACGATTATTTTTTTGAGATTTTTTGCATAAGCATTTGCAAACTCAATCATTTCAGTACTGGTATTGCCAGTTGTGATTAGTTCAACCAGGCGCTGTATGGCCGGAGGATTGTAAAAATGGAATCCCAGAACACGTCCGTTAAGATTTGCACCTTCATCAAGCAGGTGAATTGGTACCGAAGATGTATTGGTAAAGAACCAGGGTTTGTTTGGATTATTTTCGTCAATCTGCTTAAAAAGCTTAATTTTTAAATCTTTGTTTTCAATGATTGCTTCAAAAATAATATTTGAATCATAGGTTGCCTCAATCTTTGTACCTGGCCGTACAATATTAAGTACCTCGAAAATATACTCATTTATGATATCTTCATTTTCTATAAGGTCTTTCCTTTCCTTATAAAGTTCTCTTAATAAAACGGTTTTTTTCTCTGCAATTTTCATAACCTGAGCTTTCAGGTATCTCATCAGTCCGGCAAGACCGGCAGATGACACGTCAATTGCATTCAGGCTGTATGTTCTGCCTTTGTTTTCCGGTTTCAGGCTCAGGTCAGCCATTTCAACAGCAGTAAGAAGTAAAATCCCGCTACCCATTTTGCCGGCAGCGCCCAATACCGATACGTTCTGAAGTCTTTCGTCGTAAGTCATATTTTAATATTTTTTATTTAATAATTTTAAGCTTTTTTTACCATTCAGGTTTTCTCTTTTCAAGAAAAGCTTTCATACCCTCTTCCCCTTCGCTGCCATTACCGAAAAGTGATCCAAAGTGCGTTGATTCGAGTTTGCTTCCAGAATCAAAATTTGTTTGCAGTCCTTCGCTGACAACTTTTTTTACTTTTCTAACAGCCTGTGGTCCTTTTGAAGCAATTGTTTTTGCAATTTTCATCACATCTTCCATCAATTGTTCAGGTTCAACAACTTTTTGCACTAATCCGATTCTCAGAGCTTCGTTAGCATCAATCATATCACCAGTCATCAGCAGTAGCAGAGCATCTCCTTTTCCAACCAATCTTGGCAGACGTTGCGTTCCTGCATATCCGGGAATCAATCCGAGAGAAACTTCAGGTTGGCCAAATTTAGCCCTATTACTTGCAATCCTGATGTCACAGCCCATTGCCAGTTCTAGGCCCCCTCCGAGAGCAAAACCGTTTATTGCTGCAATTACCGGAATTTCCATTTTTTCGAGACTGCTAAAAGTATTTTGTCCTATTTCAGAGAAGTCTGTTCCCTCGTCGGGAGACTTATCAACCATCTCGGCTATGTCGGCACCTGCAACAAATGCTTTTCCATCGCCTGTTATCACCATAACTTTTATTTCGGACATTGCCGAAATTTTCTCAATCATTGCATCCATCTCCAGGAAAAACCTGGTATTGAGCGCGTTTAATGCTTTTGGCCTGCTTATTTTTACTAATGCTATGCCATCAGCAAGTTCTAAGTTTAAAACTGTATATTCCATAATATTATTAACGAAGGTTTGTTTAAAATTTTGTTTTCAAATTTACGAAAAATATCAATATTTCAATTATATTTCAGATTTTTGACAATTCAAATTATATTTTGCTTTTAACATTATTGTTAATGCATAGAACTGTAAAAATAAGTATCTGGTTATTAATAGCTTTTGTGGGTAATTGCATGTCAAATATCTCCATTGGACAAGTAAATAATTCTGGTATAAAAAATTCATTTTTTGTAGAACCGATATTTCAGGCGGGGAAAATTCTGGATATATATCCAGATTTTCCGGAAAGAGGAGTTGCTTTTTTTACAGGTGTTAATTTTTCATGGCAAACTGTTGGGAAGAGTTGGTGGAATAGCTACTATAAATTTCCTCAAGCGGGCATTATGATATTATATGGTTCATTGGGAAATAAAGATGTGTTGGGTAGCAATATTTCAATTGTTCCGAATATTTCATTCAAACTAGCCGGTAAAAACAGGTTTTTGCTTGAGGCTTTATTTGGAATGGGCTTTGCCTGGTTTAATAAACCTTATGATATTGTTGATAATCCTGAAAACATTGTAATAGGCTCTCATATTACAAATATTACAATGCTCTCGATTAATGGTATTTACAGCGTATCAAAGAAATTTGAAATAGTTCTTGGTGTTAGTGCACAGCATTATTCCAACGGGCATGTTCAGATACCTAATGTGGGAGCAAATATTCCGGTAGCCAATCTTGGATTTAAGTATTTCCCCGGGGAAAGTCCTGACAAATATTTTTTACCTGATAGTATTTTTCATTTTGATAAGAAATTGAAATTTGTTTTCCGAATGGGAATGGGAGTACATGAATTCGCTTCTCCAACCATACCCGTTGGAGGACCTAAATATCCAGTTTATGTAGCATCTTCATACTTGTCTAAAAGGCTCAGTATTATTACAAATTTTGTTTTTGGATTACAGGGGAATTATTATGTCAGTTATTACGATTTTATTACTTCAAATAATTTTTATACTGATAACCGACAGCTAAAATCAATACGACTGATTGCATTCGGAGGTGTTGAAATGATTATGGGCAGATTTGGGTTTTTACTTCAACTCGGATTTAATGTTTATAATCCGCTTTATAAAGACTTGCAGGGACTAAATGAAAACACTTCGGGATTTAAAAATTTTACAAAGAAGTATATTTCAAGTAAACTTGGTGCACAGTATTATATTTTGAATCCGATGAAAACTACAAAACTAAAACCATTTGTCGGAATATTTCTCAATGGTAATGCCGGGCAGGCCGATTTTGTTGAGATTGCAGTGGGGTGTGGGTTTTAGAGAATAGCCCTCAACTTAAGGATGTAGCCTACTGAATTACTTT
>JAOZOC010000546.1 GCA_029933495.1 Bacteroidales bacterium | reverse complement strand
ATTGGAAGTCATAGCTTAGTTATGCAAGCTATGGCTTCCTTCATTTATTTTATATATGTTATGAGAAACTTTTCGATTCTGGTTTTTCTATTATTTCCTATTATTGCTTGCCAAAGTAATAGGAATGAATCATCGAAGATATCAGAAAAAAAAATATACGAATTTGAAGTTAAAGATAGTTTTATTCACCCGATCAAATCTGAAATAGTTTTAAATGCTGACACTAATTATGTTATTCTTTTCCAAAATATAAAGACAAAGGAACTTGTAACCTGTTACCTATCAAGAGATAAAGGTGTTACGCATAATTATCAAAAAACAGAAACCTATTATTTCAATTTGTTTTTTCATTCAATGGATTCAATATTTTCTTTCACAAATAAAACAAACCAAATTATTCTAAAGAACTTTTCAGGAGAAATTTTTCATGTATATCACATTCCAGAAAAATATACACCCCTAACATCCCCTGTTACAAAACTTACAGGTAGTAATCACCGAATTTTATTGGGAAATTCAAATAAAAATACATATTTTAGCAAACAGGATGAAAGAATAATATATTATAAAGATGTTAAACCTTTATTGGTTATTGATATTGGTGATTCTACTTACATATGTAATGCATTTGGAAATTTCCCCAAGGAATATACGACCTCAGGTGATAACTATAATGATCCAAGTCCTTCGGTATGTTTTGGTTATGATGATATTATTTGTGTTTCATTCGGTGCTGATGATTACTTATATTTATACAGAGATTCAACTTTAGTATTAACAAAGAAGGTAAAAAGTAAGTTTATTGATAAGTTCAATCCTTACCCTGATTCAAAAACCTTTGATATGCTTTACTTTAAAAACTACTCTCTTGAAGAGCCGAAATACACGGATATCATTTTTGATCCGTGGAATACTATGTATTACAGAGTTGTAAAACACAGAATTAAAAATAAAAATAGTTTCTTAGAAAATACATGGTCAGTTATTGCTTTAGATACGAATTTGAATATTCTCTATGAAAAGATATTTGATTACAAATACAATCCCAAAGTTTTTGTTCCAACACCTTTTGGAATAGTAATGCAGAACATTAGTCGCTCAACGAACAATAATTCGTTTTTTGAGTTGTTTAAATTTAAAAGACATGAATAAGTTATATTTTGGTTTTATTATTTTCATTTTATCTATAACCTCTTGCAATAGCAGGTATAAAAAAGAAACCGATAAATTTAATTATTATTTACTCAATATGTTTGGTGAAAATATACCACAGAGTCGTATGGATTACATATTAATCGGCCAATTTAACTGCGCAGGTTGCGTTCAGAGAATACTTATTGATATTTCAAATAAGTTGAAGAATGAGAATAATGATTCAATTACCGTAATAACTTTTGATTTGGATAAAGTACCATATAATCTTAAGGAAAAAGTTAAAGTACTGTTAGATGAGAATGCGAAATATGAAAATATTTTTTCAATTGCAAATGTTGCAATAGTAAAAACTAATAGAGGTAAAATAATGGATGTAAAAATAATTAATCTGGATGATATTGAATTAAAGCATTGACCTGGTATCATTCATACAACCTCCTCAAAAGCATCTCTCCGCATTTCATTAATTCTTTTTGCGCTTATTCCGGCACTTAGAGAAAATAAAACAAGTACTGCTTCGGTAAAAAATGAACCTGAATGTGATTTGGTTGTTTCACTATCAGCGGTAGCAGGATTCCCAGGTTGACTGGCATAAAGAGAAATTGAACCGATGCTAATAAATACTATCAGGATAAGGAGATTTCTGCGATTTAATGTCAGGAAATTTATTAAAAAGTAGAGCAATTTTCGTATTTAATATTTGAATTTGTCTAAATTTGCGGAAGTTAATTCCATTAAATGAAGAGATTATCTTTTTCTGTAAAAGTAGTAATAGGTCTGATAGCCGGTGTTTTACTGGGGTTGTTTTTTGGTGAGAGGGTCTCCTGGCTTTCTGTTGCAGGCGATGTCTTTATCGGATTGTTACAGATGACGGTATTGCCGTACATTGTTATATCCTTGATTGTCAACATTGGTCGCCTGTCGTTGGATACAGGAAAAAAACTTGTTAAATATGCCCTGATTTTTCTTGGAATGCTTCTTGGAATCGGGATGATTTATCTTTTTGTTTTGCCGTTTTCTTTTCCTGTGTGGGGCGCAGGAAGTTTTTACAGCAGCGATTTTGTACAGGAATCACAGCCATTCGATTTTGTAAAACTTTATATCCCGGCCAACCCTTTTGAATCGCTTAGCAATAACGTGGTTCCGGCGGCTGTTCTGTTCAGCATATTTATTGGCCTTGGGGTGATGAATCTTCCCAATAAGGAGGTGTTGTTAAAACCACTTGATATATTGAACTCCGCTTTGAACCAGGTCAATAAAATGATTGTGAAACTGACTCCGGTAGGAGTGTTCAGTATTGCTGCTGGAGTTGTTAGTGACCTGAGTTGGGCGGACCTGAGCCGACTTCAGGGTTACCTGCTGATATATATTGTGGCTGTGTTAATCTTCGTATTTATTCTGCTGCCTTATGTTATCACAATTTTTACTCCTTTCAAAGCCAAAACAGTCTTTAAAATCACAAAATCAACACTCATAACAATATTTGCAACAGGAAAAATCATTGTGGTGTATCCCCAGCTCATTGAGGATATTAAAGAAATCCTGAAGTCGGAAGGAATAGAGAAAGATGAGGCAAAAAAGGAGACCGATATTCTGCTTCCTTTGGCTTATCCTTTTCCAAATCTCGGCACCTTCCTTATCTATATTTTCGTTCCGTTTGCTGCCTGGTACACAGGTAAGGCACTGCCATTGG
>JAOZOC010000545.1 GCA_029933495.1 Bacteroidales bacterium | reverse complement strand
GATAGCATTAATATCATCATCAATTGCCACAACTTTGTAAACTTTTTCATAAAATGTAAAATTTAAGTTAGTAAATAATTAATTGAAAAATATTTGTACTTTGTATTCAATATTCACAATTTATACTATTATAATATATATATATACTTCCCGCAACTCTTGTGAGTTGAGGAATTTTTTCTTAATTATCTAATTATTAATGTCATAATATACTTTATCAACCTGAAAAGCATGTAATGGCTCTATTCTTGAACGGCAAATATAGTGATAATTCTTAAAAGTCAAGAAAAAAATAATTTTTTTTTGAGGTGATTAGGAATGAGTCTAATACATTTTTCGACTACGCTCAAAATGACGGTAAGGCTCTTTCGGATTTTAACGACAGCCTGTGTGAGGGGTAATCCGAAAGTATTATTAAACTAGCATTTGGTTTATATACCTGCTAAGAGTTAGTATATTAAGTTCGGGAATCCCGAACAGCAGCATATCACATAAATCATTTGCAGGAATTATGCAGGACTCCCAAAATTGCTTTGCGACCTTTCGGGAGCTCCGCCCACAAGCCCGCATCCACCCGAAAGGGCTTTGTAAATCAAAGCTCCTGTTAGTCCCTGTTTGCAAAATAATTCCACAGTGGGTCGTCAGGTGGCGGAGCAAGGAAAGTCATCTTTTCCTTCTTTACGGGATGAATAAATTCGACTTTGCGGGCGTGGAGATGGATGGAAGCATTTATATTGGTTCTGGGGTAGCCGTATTTTATATCTCCTTTTATAGGGCATCCGACAGAGGTAAGTTGTGCTCGTATCTGGTGATGACGGCCTGTCAGTAATTCAATTTCCAACAGATGATATTTGTCGCTGCTTGCAATATGCCTGTACCTTAATTCGGCTCTTTTTGAATCTTTACGCTCCTTAACTGACGCAAAAGATTTATTCTTTTTCGTGTCCCTATATATATAATGTATAAGATGACCGGTTTCTTCGGGTGGAAGTTCTTTAACTACAGCCCAATAAATTTTCCTGATTGTATGGTCTTTCAGCATTTGATTTAATCGGGTTAATGCTTTGCTCGTTCGGGCAAATATTATCAACCCACTGGTTGGCCTGTCAAGGCGATGAACAACTCCAAGAAAGACATCTCCTGGTTTATTGTATTTATCCTTAATATACTTTTTAACCTTTTCACTTAATGGTTCATCACCTGTCTTGTCGCCCTGCACAATCTGGGAAGGCAACTTGTTGACAATTATCAGGTGATTGTCTTCGTATATTATTTGGTCTTTCAGGGTGGTGTACATAAATGAGTGAATGAGTGAATGAGTGAATGAGTGAATTGGTGAATGAGTGAATAACCTAATAATTCAGGAAGTGAATTGATATTTAACTTTGTCTTAAACATTTGATATGTTGTATTATAATTATCTTTATTTTGTTCAATATAAAAGGTTATTAACTAGGTTAGTTAGTTACAGGTTTCGACTCCGCTCAACCTAACATTTCCAGGTTTAAAAATTCCAATGAGGACGCTTGTCACATTGTAAATAAAAACAGCCTGCCCAATTTTAGAGATGCCCATCAACACATAACCCCTAACTCCTAACTCACAACTCTCCGGTAAGTTTCTGAAAGACAGATTCGAGGCTTTGTTCTGTTTTTTGCATCGAAAGGACAGTCAAATCATTGCTGACAGCGAATTTAAAAATATCTTCACGAATATCTTTTTCAAGTTCTGATTCCAGCTCATAGATATTCTCACTGATATTTCTGACATTCTTAACTTCTATAATTTTTAGAAGCAATTCGGAATTAACAGGTTTGCTAAATTCAACTTTAACAACGTTTACATTTGTATTTCTGCCTATCAGGCTTTTTGTTGTGTCGTCAGCAACGATTATCCCTTTATCAATAATAATTGCCCTGTCGCAAACGGCTTCAACCTCCTGCATGATATGTGTTGACAGCATAACTGTTTTTTCCCTGCCTATCTCCTTTATCAGGTTTCTGATATCGAGCAGCTGGTTGGGATCAAGTCCGGAGGTAGGCTCATCCAGAATCAGGACATCAGGATTATGAATCATTGCCTGTGCCAGTCCCACCCTCTGCCTGTATCCTTTTGATAAAGCACCGATCTTCTTTTTCTGTTCCGGTCCAAGCCCTGTAATCTCAATCATCTCCTTAACGCGCTGTATTTTGTTTTTGATTCCATAAACTCCGGCAGTATATTCAAGATACTCCTTAATGTACATATCAAAATAGAGTGGATTATTTTCAGGCAGATATCCAACCCTCTTTCTAACCTCAAGCGATTGCTCATAAATATCAAAATTGTTGACATAAACCTCGCCTGATGATGGCGGAAGAAAACAGGTTATAATCTTCATCATTGTGGATTTTCCAGCACCATTAGGACCAAGCAGACCTACTACCTCCCCGGCATCAATCGTAAAGGAAACATTATCGAGAGCTTTTTGCTTCCCGTAAAGTTTTGTAATATTTTTTACTATTATAGACATAATTAATGAAAACTCAAATGACAAAGCACAAATATCAAATAAATCCCAAAGTTTTAATTCCAAATTCTAAATATCATCCTGAATATGTGACAAGCGTGGACGCTTGAGACATCCTAAGCATGTAAATTATCAACCTTTTCCAAATATGATATTATGATTCTGCGCTCTTATAATTCTTATTAATAATAATTTATACATTTCACCTCATTCCCTTTGCAATTCAACAGGTGATTTTCCAGTGCTGTTTCCGGCTCTTAGTCACCAGTTGACCCGCCTCTTCTAAAAATCCAAATTTAAAAATACAAAATGTGACAAGCGTCCACGCTTGTCATTTACTACTTTATTCC
>JAOZOC010000544.1 GCA_029933495.1 Bacteroidales bacterium | reverse complement strand
GATGGAGAGATGGGTTTACGTAAAATTGTTGAATCCGTACCAATTGCCAACTTAAAAACAGCCACAAAACACAAAATTTCACAAAAAATATAGGAAAGTAAACCCATTAATATAGTTTTTGATTTTTGAGCTTTGTTCAATTTATCCTTACTTTTGCCAAAGATGACAGTTATAGAAATAGTAATATTAATTTTCTCCGGGCTGCTTGTGGGCTTTATTAATACTTTGGCCGGAGGTGGCTCAATCATCTCTCTTTCCATTCTGATGTTTCTTGGTTTGCCGGCAAATGTTGCAAACGGTACAAATCGCATTGCCCTTTTAATACAAAATATTGCTGCTGTAGGTAATTTTAAAAGACAGAATGTCCTTGATACGAAAAAGGGAATAAAACTTGCAATTCCTGCTACAATTGGTTCTATTGGTGGTGCTTTTGTTGCGGTCGATTTGAACAAGCATATTATTGAGATTGCAATTGGTATTGTGATGATAGTGATGGTGTTTGTTCTTTTATACAAACCTCAGCAATGGCTTAAAGGAAAAGAGGAACTTCGCGATAAAAAAGTTACGATGGGGCAGATGATCCTATATTTCTTTATCGGGATCTATGCCGGATTCCTTCACATGGGAGTTGGATATGCCCTGCTTGCAGCCTTAGTTCTCGGTTCAGGATACGACCTTGTTAAAGCCAATGCTGTAAAAGTTTTTATTATTTTAATCTGGACACCAATTGACCTTGTTATTTTCATAATGCACGGGCAGGTCAATTTTGCTTATGGTTTTACACTGGCAATAGGAAACTTTATCGGAGCATTGATTGCTTCCCGAATGGCAGTAAAACGAGGTGCTTCTTTCGTGCGCTGGATTATTATTGCCGTTATTGTTGTGACTGCCCTCGAAATGCTGGGAGTCATTCATATCAGGGCTTTGCTTAGCTCATAAATAAAATTTTCTGGCATTCCCTTGACATCTGCAGAAAGATTAATTATATTTGCACGTTCAAACAGTAAGGAACAACCAAATGATCTTTTTTACTAAACATAAAAGTCTATCATCTCCATTATATATTTATGTGCAATATTTTCAAGGCTTAGAACTATGAAAACAAAGATTATATTCATCATATTATTATTAATGACAATTAAAACGGTAAAATCACAAGCACCAATTGAGTTTATTTGGAATGATACTACTATATTGTATATTTGTCCTTATGATAATTACGATACTATACAATGGGGCCCTAGTGGAGTTGATATAACTGCTGGTAATGGTGCTGAAGATGAAGGTTACGGTATGCCTAATACTATCGCAATAGTTGAACAGCTTGGTGATAATGGTGGTGTCCCTTATCCTGCAAAAATATGTGATACATTAACGGCATTTGGCTATACTGACTGGTATCTTCCGGCAAGATGGGAACTTGATTTTATGGCAGTTCGCCAGGATTCAATGATTGGACTATACCGTCCAAGCGGTATTTACTGGGGCAGTTATGAATTTGACTCTCTGTCTGCATATACAATGTATTTTTATTATCCAAATTGGATGGGAAGTTCAAGTGAAAAGTTTGGACAATGTAAATGTCGATGCGTTAGACGTGAATAAATAACCAATTCTTTAAATTCCGAAAACCTGATAAAAGAGGTGAAAATAATACCCGAACCTGCAAATAATGAAGTTAATATCAGGATAAAAGGGTTAACCGGAGAATATGAATTAAGCATTTACAATATCCAGGGAAACCGTATGGAAAACAGGAAAATAAAGGTAGCCGGAGACGGTTACTCGGGAAGGATTGATATTTCCGGTTTTGCGAAAGGGACTTATATTGTGGAGGTAAGGAACGAAAAGTTTGTAAAGACAGGAAAGTTTGTTCTGTAACATAGTGAAGGAATTTCAGTGCGACTTCAGGCCTTTGTGTCTTTGTAGCAGGCTGTAAAGGCCGAAGAAACACAAATAATAACCATAAAATAAAAAACTATGAAAACAAAAATTATTTTTACACTTACGGTTTTAATGGGGTTAACGGGATATTCCCAAATGTGGGATACGGTTTACTTCAGTTACGAATATCAATATGAGGATTCTTTATTCGAAATGGAATTTGTCGCTTTACCCAATAATCCCATTTCTCCTTTTGATTACAGTATCTGGGGACCGGATATAGACATTACAGCAGGCAACGGAGCTTCAAGCCAATACGAAGGAATACCCAATACAAATTCTATTGTTGAGCAACTCGGCGATAACGGAGGAGTGACATACGCTGCCGGGTATTGCCATAATTTGACCGTATTTGGTCATAATGATTGGTATTTACCTGCACAAATGGAGCTGTTTGCAGCCTGCAGTTCCAATCCTGACGCAGATGGTTTGTTATGGTCAAGTACGGAAATAAGCGCAACAACAGCTATGGGGGTTTATTCAAATAATGGTGTCGGAACTATGATTGATACAAAAGATCATACGTTTGGTAATTGTTGCGTAAGGAGGGAATCCGGATCATACGTCGGAATAAATACAATTTCCGGAAAGGAACGGTTAAGAATCGCTACAGGAAGGGCTAATGGTACGGTTAGTATTCTACTGGAAGAAATAATCGGGAATGTAACGATAACCATATATAATATTCAGGGATACTGCGTGTTTGAGAAATCAATAAATACCGGAAGAAAAGAATACAGGGAAACGATAGATGTTTCGGGGTATACAAAAGGGACTTATATTGTGGAGGTTAGAAACAGGAAGTTTGTAAAGATAGGGAAGTTTGTTCTTTAACATAGAATTATCCTGGGGAAAAGGCTTTGAAGTGGCAAAAGATGCAGAGTTTACAACTGAAAAAATTACAAACAATGAAAA
>JAOZOC010000543.1 GCA_029933495.1 Bacteroidales bacterium | reverse complement strand
GTCTTTTCTAAGCTTAACTGTATTGATTTATCCAGGTCAATAAGATTAAAAAAAAGGTTCTACTGGAATTTGTGTGAATACAGGTCTAAGTTACCATTAAAAAACAGGATTGCAGACCTGAAATTATTAAAGCTTTTGTAGCCCCTTGCAATATTTTTTATGTTTTGTATTTTACCGTTAAACCGTTCTGTTTGGGCATTAGTAATTCTGTGCTTTACATAGTTAATAATTCCCTGTGCATGATTAATAAAGGTATTTGCAACTTTCTGCATTGCTTTAAGGCCTGATTCCATAACCCTGTCTATCCACATATCAAAATATGCCCACGCCTGGTCAATGTATTTACTATTGAGCACTTCTTTAAATGTTTCTGCAAGACTCCAGGCTTTTGCCGTATGTAAGTTAGTCTGCATTATCTCCTCAAATTTATAATATTCTTTTTCTGATAAATTGTTTTCATTTTTTAGCATAGTATATTTGCAGTTCTTTAATATCCCCTCTCTCTTTACCTCTTTCTTCCTTTCATTATCAACCGCATCTTTAAGATATTTGATTATGTGGAATTTATCGTGTACAATATCTGCATTGGGAAGTAAATCATTAACCACATTCATATATGCTTCCCACATATCCATTGACACTGCTTCTATATCTGATTGCTGTTCTTTTGTTAGATTTTTCGTCAATAAACTTTCTGTGGCTGATTTGTCTCTACCCCTTGCAACATCTATAATTCGTTGCCCTTTTATATCTACTAAAATGCTTACATAATCATGCCCTTTATTAAATGATTTTTCATCAATTCCCAATATCACAAGCTCTCCTTTTTTAAACTCTCTTCTCTTTAACCCGCGTTCAACACTCGTGTGCATTATCCTGTTTACTACTGCAAAACTCGTTTGTGCCAACACTGCTGTCTTTGTCTGGTTATAGGTCGCCTGCAATAGGTCTAAAACATATTTTTCAAAAAAAAACTATACCGTTTTGATTCCTCTGCCCACGGAACCTCAATGCTATAAACATCTCCTAAGCTGTTCCTGACTCTGGGAACTCTACAATGTATAAAGGTTTTACATTGAAACAAAGGAAGATGCTGCCATTTGCGTATTGGCCTGTAATCATAAACCGGACTTAGTTCTCCTGTCTGGGGACAATAGCCTTTTTTGTTTGTATAACTTAGTGTGATATCTATTTGGGAGGTCTCTTTTGTATGCTTTATGCTGGATATTTCCCAATCATCTCCTAAGTATAATATCTCTGATAAAACTTCTGTTGCTTCCATGTGACAAAGGTAAGTATTTTGTTGTATTCACACAAATTCCAGTAGAAAAATAAAACCTTTGAAGTATTTTGATGAGTACTTACGGTGGGGATATTTTCCTTTTTTTATTGAAGATAAGGAGTTTTATTTTCAAAGGCTGCAGGAAATAATAAATATGATAATTGATGTTGAGCTACCTCTGTTGCGGGGAGTTGATAATTCTAAAACTATAAAAATCAAGCAATTGCTTTTTATTATTGCTCAGTCAAGTCCTTTTAAGCCTAATATAAGCAAACTGGCGGAAAGAATAGAGGTTACAAGAAATACTATGAATGAATATATAAAGATTCTTGCTGATGCGAAACTGATAAACTTGTTGAACAAAAATGCAATCGGAATAAGCCTGCTGCAAAAGCCGGACAAAATTTTTCTTGAAAACACTAACCTCGCTTATGCCATATCAAATACTGTCCCCGATAAAGGAAGTTTAAGGGAAACTTTTTTTTATAATCAAATTTCGGAAAATCATATAGTTAGCTATCCTGACAAAGGTGACTTCCTGGTGGATGACAAAGTATTGTTTGAAATCGGTGGAAAGAACAAAACCGTTAAGCAAATAGCAGGGATAGAAAATGCTTATATTGTTTCAGATGACATAGAACTTGGCTATGAAAACAAAATCCCTATTTGGCTGTTTGGTTTTTTGTATTAACAGAAAGTTAAATTGTTTAGTTTTGCACCTTTAACAATCATTTATATTTATTCAATGAAAAAGTCGGTTTTATTTTTATTTATTTCGGTAATAGTTGTTATTCAGGGATTTGGCCAGGATTATTCTTATGACAAGAAGATTGGTGCCGAGAACGCAAAGCAGGTACCGTTGACAATGGGAATTTATAATGATTCCATTCTTACGGCCTATGTAACGTCTGTTGGTGAGAGGCTTGTCAATCAGGCTGATAATGTCCCTCTTGATTTCAATTTCCATATTGTTGATATGCAGGAGCCCAACGCATTTGCTTTGCCCGGAGGATATATCTATGTCACAAGAGGTGTGCTGAGTCTCGTGAATGATGAATCGGAGCTGGCCTGTGTTATGGGACATGAAATGATTCATGCGATTGAGAGGCATAGCGTTAAACAGATGAAAAAGAAGATACTTCCAGGTCTTTTGCAGATTCCAGGCGCGATAGTCGGAATAGTCAACCCTAATCTTGGTAATCTGATCAACACTCCGCTTCAGGTGGGAAGTTCGCTCTTCCTTTCGAGTTACAGCCGAAGTCAGGAAAAGGAGGCTGACCGTCTGGGAGTTGACCTTGCATCAAAAGCCGGATATGATCCTGCAAAACTGGCTGTTATTCTTGAAAGCCTGCAAAAGGATGTGGAAACATTAACCGGTGAAGAAGAAAAGAAAAGTTATTTCAGCTCCCATCCATACACACCAAAAAGAGTTTCATATCTTGACAAAGAGGTTTCAAAACTTAACTGGACTCCAAAGGAGCCGATTGCAGACAGTAAGAAAGAGTTGTTCGGACTGCTGAAAGGGATGTGTTACGGTGATAATCCTGAGCAGGGAGTTTTTAAGGAGAATACGTTTTTAC
>JAOZOC010000058.1 GCA_029933495.1 Bacteroidales bacterium | reverse complement strand
ACAAATATTGTTTCGGCATTTGAAGCTGCTATTGAGATGTCAGGATCGAATAGAATTTCTTTGTCTGTTTTTTATTGTGGCAGGGAGGTTGGAAAAGGAGTTGAGCAACTATTTAACAGTGAAAAGCAACCTCAGGTTATTATAACAAAAGGGACTCTGGCAGCAATGGAGGTTATGAGAATCTCCGGTAATACAGGTCTGAAAATCCCTGATGATTTGTTGCTGATAGCAATTGATTCGGATACTCAGATAGCAGGTTTGAAAAATAATTTATCATTGTTGAAAATACCGGCATACGAGATGGGTTATGAGGCTGGCAGGATGCTTATCTATCAAATTGATAATCCTGAAGCAGAAAGAAAAACGGAAGTTAAGCCTGTGAGTTTTATCCTGAAAGGTTCTGCAATCAGGATGCCGTAATTCTGATTATTGTTTTATCACACGTTGAAAACCAAGTGACTCTCCGTTTTCTGTTGATAACCCAATCAGATAGATACCATCCGGATATTCCGACAGATTAATGATTGACCCTGTCGAATTTTGGAAAGGTTTATTTAAAATCAGATTGCCAGAACTATTATATATCCTGAGATTTATTCTTTTATTTACGATCTCAGAGTTTACCTTTATTGTCAGCTTATCTTTCGTTACGGTGGGATAAATCCGAAAATAATTCTTATCTTTTTGATAAAGGTCTGCCGTTCCGTTAATAAGTTCGCAGGGAGGCACCCAATAATTCCCGGAAATGGTTATCATCGAAAGTAATTTCAGAGTGTTGTCGTAATATCCTCCACTGTTTACATTCGATGTTAAAACCTTTGAATATAATGTGTTCAGCCACTCCTGGTTGTTTGTGTCAAGCATTGCTCCCACAGCAAAAGGGGCTGTAAAAGAGATATCAGACCAGCCGACAGCTTTTGTCCCGTCAAGATAATAGCCCGCATAAACATGATTTGTACTTCCTCCTGAAGATTCCAGAAGCCATTCATTGATTTTGATAGCAGCCTCTTTGGCCCTTTCGTCACCATTAATCAGATAATCACTTGCAAGCCGCCACGGGTCGCGACAGGCATTGTATGAATAATTACCGTCAAGTTCTCCTTCAAGATAATTCGGGTCGGCAGGTCTTGGTTCTGTGTCAATATCATCAATGAAATCAGGTAAAAGGCCTGTTTCAGGACTGTAATTTGTTTGCATGTCGCTGATAAGATCATAACATTTGTCCACAACAAAGTTCCAGGTTGTATCGTGTGAGGCACATTCAAAAGTCCTGAAATGATCCATAATGAAATCGGAAGTTCTGGTTCCGTTCATATAGCTGCCGCTTGTAACCCAGTCACCCAGTTTAACAGTATTAAAACTCTGGTTAATATCTCCTTCCGAAGGATCGTTTCCCATTATGTCATAAATTATTAATCTTGCCTGGTGCAGATAATTGATCTCTCCCTCACTTCCCCATTGGGCGTGAGCAAGAAGTAATCCGAAAGCAATGTCAATATCCCCGTCAGATGCAGAATCGGGTCCGCCCGAGTTTACACAACCGGTGATCTGTTTCCATGCCATAAGATGTGGCATTATATAACTCGAATGAGTTTTGTAATATCTGTAAAGTCCGTCGAAGTATATTCTAGCATTGGCATCATAACCTGCCATTAACGGAATTATCATCATCCCGTATCCCATTGCTTCCGAAACTGTTACTGTGTTTCCATCATCAACATAAATATAATAATGATCATCCTCACAGCCGTTTATGAGATGTTTATTCTTCCATCCGTCATAAAATGATCTAACCTGGTCGTCAAGTTGTTCCTGGGTATATTGTGACGGCTTAATGTGACTGAAGTAATCATTGTGCTGGGGGAATGGGAAATTTTGTGAAAGGGCGTAAAAGCTGACCAGTAATCCGGCTATTATCAGGGGAAGTATCTTTTTAGACATGGCAATACATTTAAAAATGAAAAAAACCGGATTGTCAGAATATTAATAAAGTCTAAATTGTCTTACTGAGCAGAGTCGAAGTAAGTACATTTTTCGACTCCACTCAAAATGACTTTGTAGGTGACTTTTCTGACAACCCGGATTTGATATGAGAAAATTAATCTTGTTTTCTTACAAGTTTCAGGTAAGCTTCATCCGGATCTCCGGGTGCAGCACCTTCGTTAGCTAGCTCGTCAGGATCGTAGAAATTTCCAAGATCTTCAGGAAATGTATTATCGTAACGAACCCATAAAGTATCTGCTGTGAGTTTCAGAATCTGATAATCATAACCGGCTGACTCCATCCCTAATGAAGCATTGTTTGTCAGGTGAATAACATAAGCACCCGGCATCATTACTCCGTTGATGTTTGTTTCAAAAGTAAGAGTGTCGTTGATATTTTCGATATGCTCAACACTCCAGCTTGCAGTTTGAGGATTATCATAACCCGAATAAGGAGTGTCTTCCCAAATACCGGGTTGCTCATTGTCATAATGTCCTCTGACGGCAGCCCAGGCCCAGTTGACCATAAATGATGTTTGGAAATCATTAACATATTCCATTTGAGGATTCAGCTTGAACATATACTCATCGTCCAGAGCGTTTTCATCAATGTCACCGCCTTCGTTCTGCCACCAGCTTTGATCAATAGGGTTGAAATAAACAGTATCAGGAACACCATCACGCGGGCCGTCACCCATAACTCCCGGAGCATCAACCCATGTCCAGATTGCTTCACTTTCTCCGGTTGTACTGTTATATCCGGAAAGAGCTACATTTACATCATTAAAGATGTCAGGGTCACCTTCGGCAACATCTACTTTCTTAGTCGCTTGAGTGTCACTCTCACGTCCTTTGGCTGTACATTTAACAGTGTACTCGCCAGGAAAAGAGTAAGTACCTGTGACATCTTGTCCGGTAGGTGTTTCCCCATTAGCAAGATCCCAGGCGTAGCTTACAGCATTTGTTGCTTCAGCATGATAACTAACTACATTGCCATTAACTGTGTAGGTAATCGTTACCGGGCCCGGTGTGCCGGTGTCGGTAGTGTCATCATCTTTGTTGCATGAACTCATTGTGAGAACTGCAATGGAAATAATTCCGATAAAAAGTTTTCTAATCATAATCTTAATATTTAAAGTTAGTAATACAATATTTAATATTTCAAACGTGCTAAACGCTAATTATTTATATTTATTTTATTCACTTCCCGCCCTGCGGGATTTCGCTATGCTCAACATTCACCCATTCACTTCCCGCCTTGCGGGATTTCGCTATGCTCAACATTCACCCATTCTCGCATTTAAGCATTCATTCACTCATTGTCCCTTCTACCAGATATCACTCAAATCCAACTGATCCTGCGAGATCGGGAAATAATTATTTACACCTTCAACAAAACCATATTGCCCCAAAACCTCTTCTCCTCTTCCCTGTCGGACAATATCCCAGAAACGATGGCCTTCCATTGCAAGTTCAACTCTGCGCTCGTGATAAACAGCCTCAATTCCTTCATAAGGAGAGGCGCCAAGCCCTGCTCTGTCGCGCACCTGCTGCAATGGAGTCTGCCAGTCCCCGCCTGAATGGAAAGCAGCTTCTGCATTCCAAAGCAATATTTCTGCAAAACGGATAAGAATCCAGTTTTTGGATGCATCCGAAAAATCGGCAGGTTGTTGTGATGCCGGCAGACAATATTTCTGATTGCTGTAGTGATCAATGTTAGTTGCGAATGTAGTATTAAAAGTGGATTCATCAGGAGTGCCTTCCCATAAAGTTTCTCCATTATGAATGATGGTTGCTTCCATTCTTGGATCGCCATCCTCGTATTCATCAACCAGATTCTGTGTTGGGCAGTTAAAACCCCAGCCACCTATTCCTGCGAAAGGGTGATTTCGTGTTTGCATATAAACACAAACCATTGTTCCTTCATTCTCGTCTCCATAATCGCCGTTGCCTGTCTCTTTGAACTGGATTGAGAAAACTATTTCTGCATTGTTCTCATTTTCCATCTTAAATATATCCTCATAATTTGGTAACAATGAATAACCTTCAACATTGATTATCTGGTCGGTGATAGTCTTCGCTTCACCCCATTTTTTCTGATAAATGTATGCTTTAGCGAGGAGTGCCAGAGCAGCTCCTTTAGTTGCACGGCCAATATCTTCCGGGTTCTGAGTTAGATTTGACGGAAGTATTTGTGCAGCAGCCTGAAAATCCTGCTCAATAAAGCTCCAGATATCAGATTGTTCGGCAAGCGGTTGCTGATATTCGCTTGGACTTAAAACGTGGTCAACAAGAGGAACTTTTCCCCAGGTCCTGGTGAGCTCAAAATAGAAGTAACCCCTCACAAAACGAGCCTGGGCTATAAGATTTGCTTTTGACTCACCTGATATGATATCTGCATCCATCTTTTCTATATTCTCAATTGCAGTATTGCATCTGTTAATGCCAATATAGTAATTTCTCCAGGCAATATTCAGCATATAATTATCAGGAGTATAATTGAAGTTGATCAGATCATCCATCCAATCCTGATCAGAGCCTACATCACCGCCTTTCCATCCGTCATAACCTATTATATCTCCAAAGAAAAACGGAATAGTATTGTGATTTCCATCCCAGCCCATTACATCATAACATCCTGTAATAGCGAGTTTGGCATTTTCTTCCGAGGTGAAGAAATCTATCATTACCTCGGTAGGTGGTTCAACTTCGAGAAATTCCTTTTTACAGCTTGTTGTCATCAATGATAACATTGCCGTAACAGCCAGTGTATATAAATATATCTTTTTCATCGTTTTCTGTTTTTAAAAGGTTAGGTTTAGACCAACATAATAAGTTCTGGGACTTGGATAACGGGCCCGGTCGATGCCACGATCCAACGGATTATTGTTGTATCCAATTCCAACCTCGGGATCAAATCCCGAATAATTGGTAATTGTAAAGAGATTATCTGACCCTATAAATAATTTAAGTGCAGATATCTCAACTCTGCCAAACAAAGATTTTGGAAGATTATATTCCAACTGCAGAGTTTTAAGCCTCAGATAAGAGCCATCTTCAACAAACCTGTCTGAACGAAGACTATTGTTGGCATCGTTAATATTCAGCCGTGCCAGGTTCGGGTCATCTGTATCACCTTCCATAAGCCATCTGTCCATCAGTGATGCATCTACATTATATCTGATACTTGAGTTAAAGTTATAAAATTTCGTTGCATTGAAAATCTCATTGCCATAAACACCGTAAAAGAACATAAGCAGGCTAAAATTCTTAAATTCAAAATTCATATTTAGTCCGGCAGTAAAGTCAGGGAAAGGACTTCCAATGAAATCGGTAATAAGTTCTCCGTTCTCATCAGCTTTATATCGAATATCTCCCGGAGCTGCATTTGGCTGGATGGGAGTTCCGTCAGGTTTGGTATAACTGTCAACCTCAGCCTGATTTTGGAAAAGACCGTCTGTAAGGTATCCATAGAATGAAGCCATTGGATGTCCAACCTCCGTGCGGGAGATATATCCAAGTTGCATAAAAGTAACTGCCGGAATATATGTGGCACTACCGAGATCAAGAACCTCATTTTTAACCTGACTGAAATTGAATTTAAAATCATATTTGAATATATGATCAAAGTTTCTGTATCCCAGGATAAATTCAAAACCTTTGTTTCTCATAGATGCCACATTCGTAAATGGCATTTCCTGTGTCCCGACGTGGCCTGGCAGGTCAGGATCATATATCATTTCTCCCGTTTTGTCAATGAAATAGTCACCTGAGAATGAAAACCTGTCACCCCACATTGCAAGGTCAACACCTATATCAAGTGTGGTCTTCTCCTCCCAGTGCAGTTCGTTATTCGGGATACGTGGAAATGCAATTCCATCCATAATTTGGTTGCCAAATACATAACGTTGACCTGAAACGGAAGTGGCATAATATGTATATGGCTGTAATGCTCTGTCATTACCGGTAAGGCCGTAGCCAATACGTAATTTTAAATTATTGACCAGATCGACATTTTCCATAAAGCTTTCTTTGTCAATTTTCCAGCCTACAGAAGCCGCAGGAAAAGTACCCCAACGGTTATCGGGACCAAACATCGAAGATCCCATACTCCGGATATTGAATGTGAGGTAATATTTTTTATCATAGTTGTAATTAATACGTCCAAAATAGGAAACATATCGAATGTCGCTGGCCAGACCGTTTGCCGAAGCAGTCATGTTGCCGGTTGCGTTATCTATGTAAATCAGATGTTCTGCTTCGGAAATAAGGTCTGTTGCAGTGACGCCAAACCATTCACCATAATCACGCTCCGACTCCATACCTATCATTGCCTTTAAGCCATGTTTGCCAAACTGATGTTCCCACGTCAGGAAGTTTGTAAAAACCCACTCTTGTCCCTGATAATAGTCTCGTGTAATCGATGTCTGGGAGTTTTCCTCACCTGTTTTCACGAAAAATGTAGGTATCCAGTTGTAATAGTTACTGTGTGTTTGTGAATATCCAAGCCTGGATGTAAAAGTGAAATCCTTTAAGAATGTAATATCTGCAAAGACATTTCCGCCAAGAGAATAATCCTTTATTTCATCGTTTGTCCTATCGAGGTGAGCAACCGGATTGTTAACGGTATTCCATTGCGAACCCTCCCAGCTTCCATCTTCCTTCCTTACTTTTGTTATTGGGTCTATTGCAATTGCCTCAATCATAATGGCATTCCATTCATCATCTTCATTAATAAGGTGAGTTGTGGAGCCTGAGAAAGAAAAATTTTCACCAATCGTAAGCCATTTTTTCATTTTTACCCTAGTATTCAATCTGATATCCAGACTATTGGCATCCGATTTCTGAATAATCCCTTCTTGGTCATTGTAGTTTGCACTCATAAACCAGGATAATTTATCCGATCCTCCGGAAAAGGAGAGGTAGTGGTTCATCGAGGTTGCTGTTCTTGTTACTGCATCCTGCCAGTCTGTACCTTCGCCGTAAGACTGCTCAAGCTCAGGCGGAACAGGAAGGCTTGCATTACTGTACGCCTCCGATCGCAGCTTAGCCCATTGTTTTGCTGTTGCCAGATTCAGCTTTTTATATAGATGTCCCCACGAAAAGCGGTTTTCATAGTTTACAATCATTTCCCCTTTTTTACCTTTTTTAGTAGTTATTAGTATGACACCATTTGCACCCTTTGTACCGTAAATAGCAGTTGCAGATGCATCTTTCAGTATCTCCATGCTCTCAATATCCTGAGGATTAACGCCTCCTGATGTTGGAACACCATCAACAACCCAAAGCGGAGGCGAGCCGTTTATGGAACTGATTCCGCGAATGTTTATCTCTTCATCACGGCCTGGGGAACCACTACTAGAGGTTACTGTTACGCCAGCAGCTCTACCCTGCATAATTGTTGCCAGATTTTGCTGATGAGTTTCACCAATTTCTTTGCCGCTCAGTGAGACCAATGACCCTGTAACATCACTTTTCTTTTGAACACCATAACCAACAACCACAACTTCATCAAGTTGTTTGGTGTCAACTTCCAGATAAATATCAAGTTTGGTCCTTCCGCTTATTGCAACATCCCGAGTCTTAAAACCTATATAAGAAAATTCCAACGTATCCGATGTGCCTGATACTACTATGCTAAATCTTCCGTTGAGGTCGGTTATCATACCCTCTGTTGTCCCTTTTACCATAATGGTAACTCCGGGTAAAGTTTCACCGGTATCCTTGGCATAGATAGTCCCTTCAACTGAGGTCTGTGCCATCAAAGAATTAGCTGTGACAAACAGAATTAATAAAAAGTAGAGTTTTTTCATCTAATCATTGTTTTTAATAATAAATTAATGATAAATGCGCAATAAATTGCACACAAAATTAGATAAGATTTTTTTAATAGGCAAATAATTTCATAATGAATTTATTTGGCGTTTATGCTGTTTGAGACTTTGGTGGTCATATAAAAATAATTAAAAGACTTAAAAACCAGATTAATAAGTGATTTAATTGATTATAATATCTTACTTTGGAGGGGTGTAAAAATGTTGTTATTTATTCTAATTCCAAATAGTAATCACGATAGATAATTTATAATATTTATAAATAGTGCAAAATATTGCGCAATTTATTGCATAGTATTTAAATTTTCTATACTTTTACCACCTCATTATGTTATTTAGGCTTTTATACATTATATAAATAGGATTATTATTATGAATTTGGTTAATAAGATTTTCTTTTTGCTTATTATTATTTTTTTAGTCCTGATGGTTTCATCTTGTCAGCAAGCAGAAACAAAAAGCTATTTTGTAAAAGAGCTAAATAATAACTGGTACATCCAAAGTTCTGACTCCGTTTCTGTTTCAGGTGGTGAGATCAGTTCTGCCGGTTATAAAAATTCAGGTTGGTTTCCGGCAAAGGTGCCTTCAACAGTATTGCACTCACTTGTCAGTGATGGCGTTTATACAAATATTTTTACCGATGACAACCTGAATAAAATTTCATCCGGTTCTTTTAAATCCTCCTGGTGGTATCGTACGGAATTTGATTTTGACAGAATTTCGGAAGCAGTGTTATTGCATTTTGAAGGGATTAACTATAAAGCAAATATCTGGTTGAATGGAGAACAAATTGCGGATACTTCATTGGTTAAAAATGCCTTCAGACAATTTCATTTTGATATTTCAGATAAAGTCAGAAAAGGGAGAAATGTAATTGCAATAGAAGTTTTTCCACCTGTAAAGGGTGATTTTTCAATTGGTTTTGTTGACTGGAACCCTGTTCCACCTGATAATAATATAGGATTGTTCAGGAGGGTTATTATTGATGCAAATGGAGGGGTTGGAATATCAAAACCTTTCGTGGTAAGTGAACTGAATGACGATTTATCAGAGGCCACACTAACTGCATCGGTTGAATTGGTAAACTATTCAGATACAGAGTTGGAAGGTGAGGTTATTATGGCAATTAACGGTCATAAAATCTCAAAGAATGTCGGATTGAAAGTAAATGAAACAAAAAGAATACTCTTTAGTGCAAGTGAGTTTAATAAACTTTTGATAAAGAACCCGGAATTGTGGTGGCCAAAAACTTTAGGTAAGCCACATCTTTATAATGCTGAATTTGAATTTCGTAGTAACGGTTTAACTATTGATAAAAAGTCCGTTGATTTTGGTATCAGGACAGTTTCCGATTTCTATACGAAAGACGGTCACAGAGGGTTTAAAATCAATGGCAAAAAGATACTAATCCGAGGTGCTGGATGGGTTGACCGGCTACTGCTCGACGACACCCGCGAATCAATTCAAAACCAACTGGAGTATGTGAATGATATGAATCTGAATACCATAAGACTGGAGGGATTTTGGGGAAAAGATCAGACACTTTACGACCTTTGCGATGAGATGGGTATTTTGGTGATGGTCGGATGGAGTTGTCACTGGGAGTGGGAGGATTATCTCGGGAAGTATTGTGATGAGGAGTTCGGCGGGATCTTGTCGCCTTCAGAGGTTGATATGATGAGTAAAGCCTGGCAGGATCAAATCATCTGGCTTCGTAATCACCCTTCAATATTTACCTGGGTCGGAGGCAGTGATTGTAAACCAAAACCCGAACTTGAAGAGAGATATATGAGAACTTTCCGGGAATATGACTCTACACGGGTTTACCTCCCTTCTGCTAAAGAATGGTCATCGCCAACAGGAAATACCGGTGTTAAAATGCGCGGACCTTATGCCTATGTGCCACCAGTTTACTGGTTTGAAGATACACTTTACGGAGGTGCTTTCGGTTTTAATACGGAGACAGGACCAGGCGCTCAGGTTCCTCCTTTGGAGAGTATAAAAAAAATGATTTCAGACAAACACCTGTGGCCAATTGACAATATCTGGGATTATCACTGTGGCCGCAACGAATTCAATGATCTTGACAGATATACAAAAGCTCTCGAAGAGAGATACGGCAAAGCTGGTAGTGTTGAAGAGTACACAAAAAAAGCCCAGGTTATGAACTATGAGCTAATGCGACCTATGTTTGAGGCATTTTCGGCGTACCGCTACAAGGCAACAGGCGTGATTCAGTGGATGCTAAACTCTGCCTGGCCCGAAATGTACTGGCAACTTTACGATTATTATCTGATGCCTAATGGTGCATATTACGGTGCTAAAAAAGCATCACAACCCTATCACGTAGTTTATGATTATGCCCGTCATTCGATTTTTGTTGTGAACGACAGGCTGGATGACAAGAAGGGTTGTTCAATAAAGATCAGGATTTATGATAATAATTCGCAATTGAAGTTTGAAAAGGAGATAATGACAGATTTGATGGCAAACTCGGGAAAGGAAATTTTCAGTCTGCCCGAGATGAATTGGGGGGCGCCTGTATATTTTTTGGATACACGTCTTTTGGATAAAGAAGGAAAGGAAATAGATAACAACTTTTACTGGTTGTCGGCAAAAGAGGATATCCTGGATTACAAAGCGGAAGTTCCCGGATGGTACTATCACACACCATCGAAGCAATATGCTGATTTTTCAGCTTTAGAAAGTATGCCGGTAGTTGAGGTTGAAAGTTCGATGAGCAAAAAGGTTACTAACGATTTAACCGAGTTTATAGTTGAATTGAAAAACAAGGATAAGCACATTGCTTTTTTTATTAATACTAAAATAATTGACAATGAGAGCGGAAGTGCAATCCTGCCGGTATTATGGTCGGATAATTATATTTCATTGTTGCCGGGAGAGAAAAGAGTGCTGACTGCAAAAATAAAAAATAAATACTTGGAAAATAAAGAGGTGGATTTGGTTGTTGACGGATATAATACGACGGAGAAGTTATAATATATTTTTTTAACAATTAAAAGCCCTGAAGGGGCGTGATATTGGTAACCACGGGCGTTAGCCCGTGGGGTAAAAAGAAAAAGTCAAAGGTTTTGGCGGGATTTTCGAGGGCGATCCCGATAACTATCGGGAGAAAATCGTGACAAAACCTAAAATATAGAAAAACAATGAATAACAAAATATTAAATATGAAACGAAATTACACAATAGTAGCCTTGATATTGATAACCTTCTT
>JAOZOC010000542.1 GCA_029933495.1 Bacteroidales bacterium | reverse complement strand
ATCAACACCAAACTCAATAGCTTTTCTGAAACTTGCCATTGTGTTTTCCGGTGCATGTCCGGCTGCACCTCTGTGTCCCACAATTATATTTTTAGCTTTGTATGGTTCAGTATATTTCACTTAGACATTAAATCTGATATTCATCAAATCCCCGTCCTCAACAATATAGTTTTTCCCTTCAAGTTTCATCTTCCCGGCCTCTTTTACGGCATGCTCCGTTTTGTAATTTATAAAATCATCATATTTAATAACTTCTGCCCTGATGAAGCCACGCTCAAGATCACTATGGATAACGCCGGCAGCCTGGGGAGCTGTCATATCTTTTTTTATAGTCCAGGCTCTCACCTCTTTCGGGCCTTCGGTGAAAAATGCCTGTAAATTAAGTAATTGGTAGGCCGCCCGGATCATCTTATTAACACCAGGTTCTTCAAGACCAGCGTCATTCAGAAATTCCAGCCGCTCTTCCTCAGTTTCGAGTTCGGCAATATCGGCTTCTAAAGCACCAGCAATAACAATCACTTCGGCATCACTGTCTTTCAATGTCTCCTTAACCATATTAACGTAAGCATTACCTGAAACAGCCGATTCATCATCAACATTGCAGACATAAATTACAGGTTTGTCGGTAAGCAGCAATATATCCTGAACATATCTCTTATTGTCCTCATCAATGTCGATGGTGCGGGCATTCTGAAAATTTTCAAAATGATCTTTGTATTTTGTTAACACCTCAACTGCTTTTTTAGCATCCTTATCTCCTGATTTTGCCACTTTCTCCATCCTCTGTATCTTTCGTTCTACCATCTCAAGGTCTTTTATCTGCAACTCAAGATCAACAATTTCCATATCCCTGACCGGATTGACAGACCCTTCGACATGAGGCAGGTTTTCATCATCAAAACAACGCAATACGTGTATCATCGCATCTGTCCGCTGTATGTCGTCAAGAAACTTATTACCAATACCTTCCCCAAGACTTGCACCCTTGGCAAGGCCGGGAATATCAACTATTTCAACAGTTGCCGGAATTACCTTCTCTGGTTTCACCAGTTCAGCAATTTTAAAAAGACGCTGGTCCGGAACATCCACAACTCCGAGATTTGATTTCGAAGCGCTAAAAGCATAATTACTTGTCTGCGCCTTTGTCTTTGATATACAGTTAAATATTGTAGTTTTACCTATATTGGTGATACCTACGATTCCACATTTTAGAGCCATTTTCTTTATGTTTAATTGTGGTGCAAAGATATAGGAATTATGGATTCAATATTTTTTGTAATGTTTTAAATTTGGTTAAAGTAAATTGCGTATATTTGTGGCACTATAAATAGTTAGATTGGTTATTTAATTATAAAATTTAATGTTTTATTGTGATATAAAGTAACCTATAATTTTAAATAATGGATTTACAGACAAGAAAAATATCATTCATTCAGGAGTTTTTAAAGTTTCAGAATGAAGAAATAATTGCTAAATTTGAAAAGCTTTTAAAAGCACAATTAAAACGAGATAATGACTCAGTGGAGCCAATGACTTTGGATGAGTTCAATGAAAGAATTGACAAATCAATGGATGATTCAAAAAATGGGAGACTTACTGATATTGATGAGCTTAAATCTGAAATTAAAAGATGGAATTAAAAATATTCTGGACAGATTTCTCATTAGATGAATTAAAGAATATTTATTCTTACTATAAAGATGCCGCGGGAATTAATATTGCCAAAAAAATTGTATTAAATATTATTGACAGGGTCACTATACTTAAAAAATACCCCAAAATTGGTCGGATAGAGGACATGCTGATAGAGAGAGAACAAGAATTTAGATATTTGGTTGTTAAGAACTATAAAATAATCTATTGGTTTAATGATATTAAAAACTGGATTGAGATTGTTGATATTTTTGATACAAGGCAATATCCGGGAAAAATGACAAGGAAAAGGTAGCAGCTCCTATAAATCTCTTTTGCGTAAATTTGCACCAACATAAAAATAAATGCACCAATGAATTTTTTGGAACTTGCAAAAAATCGATTTTCTGTCAGGACGTTTAAAACTGATCCGGTGAAGGATGAAGACCTGAAATATATTCTTGAGGCAGGCAGAATTGCTCCTTCTGCAAATAACTTTCAACCTTGGAAATTTATTGTGATCAAAGATCAATATAAAAATAATGAGGTTAATGAACTCTATCACCGTGACTGGTTTGATGATGCACCGGTTGTAATAATAATTCTGGCTGATCATAGCAAGTCGTGGCACCGCAGCAGTGACGGGAAAGATCACGCAGATATGGATGCAGCTATTGCTGCCGACCATATGACCCTGGCAGCTACTGAAAGAGGTTTGGGAACCTGCTGGGTATGTAATTTCGATGTTGAAAAGACAATGGAATATTTCGGGCTTCCCGAGCATTTGGAACCTGTAATATTTCTTCCACTTGGCTATCCTGATGTTGATGTTGATTCTGAAAGGCATTCTGCTAAAAGAAAGCCGTTGAGTGAAATTTTGTTTTATAATAAATGGAATGGTTTGGAGTTTGACCTGTAAAGTTTAGTCAGCCTGTGCGAAAAAGAAACCTTGCAGGCCTTAGGTTGTAAAATATAGGACAAGCGTGGACGCTTGTCTCATTGGGTTGGATTAGGATTAGTATAATTTGACAAGCGTGGATGCTTGTCTTATAATGTGAAAATATATGAGAATAAAACAATCAATAGAGGAGTCCATTGAGTTGAAATCAAGGATTTTAAATGATGAAATTATCTTGAAAAAAATTGGAGATGTGGCAGATATATGTGCCGAATCATTAAATAATGGGGGTAAGATTCTGTTTTGTGGTAACGGCGGGAGCGCAGCTGATGCTCAGCACA
>JAOZOC010000541.1 GCA_029933495.1 Bacteroidales bacterium | reverse complement strand
AGATGAACCTTGCAGGTCTTATTTGTTATTTTACTTCCATTCAGACCTGCAAGGTTGGTTCCGGCGTACCGGCTATCCAAAACCTTACAGGTCTTTGTTATTCATTAATGCCATAAAACAATCTTCGATATTGGCATTCGTTTTTTCAACTACAATATTTTCCTGTCCTTTATCTTTCAGAAAATTTTTAATATCAGAATCTTTGACACTTTCATCATCAACAGTCAGATGGATACTGTCGCCGAAGCGATAAACCGAAACTGCTTTTTCAAAACTCTGTAAATCACTTTCAAGATGATACATATCCGAACTTTTTACTGCCCATAACGGATTGGGATATGATTTTACAATAGTTTCAGGTGTCTCTATTTCAAGGATTTTGCCTTTCTGAATCAGGGCAACCCTGTCGCACAAACTTGCCTCATCCATATATGGTGTGGAAACCAAAATAGTGATATCTTTATTCTGAAGTTCTTTCAGCATCTCCCAGAATTCTTTTCTTGAGACCGCATCAACACCCGTAGTAGGCTCATCAAGAAACAAGACCTGAGGTTTATGAATTAAAGCACACGACAATGCCAGTTTTTGTTTCATACCTCCGGAAAGATTTCCTGCAAGTCGCTTTTTGAAAGGTTCGATCTGACTGTAAATCCTTTTTATCAAATCATAATTATCCTCTATTGTAGTATCAAAGATTGTTGCAAAAAAACGAAGGTTTTCCTCTACCGTCAAATCGGGGTACAAGGAAAACCTTCCTGGCATATATCCAATAATTTGACGCAGTTTTTTATAATCCTTAACCACATCAAAACCATCTACAGTTGCATTTCCTTTATCCTGTATTAATAATGTTGTTAGTATCCTGAACAATGTGGATTTCCCAGCACCATCAGGGCCAATAAGCCCGAACAGCTCTCCTTTTTTAACATTAAATGAGAAATCATCAAGTGCCAATACATCTCCATAGCTCTTGCTGATATTATCAACTGTTATGGATACCGAACCCACGCTCATTAATCTTTCGTTGTCCTTGTCCAGTATGTTGTACGGCCAATCAGTGATATTCCGATATATCCCCTGACCTTCAGCTTATTCATATCAATCAACTTCATATAGCAGGAATATGTGCTTCCTTTTTTTGGATCGTATATTTTTCCGTCTTCCCACTCCTGATCATCTTCATCAAAAGTAAAATCATTCATTAACAACAGACCTTTGAGTGGTCTTTTTTGCAACTCTTCATCATCATTATGCTTATCCAGTTTTGTCTTACCTGTCTCTTCATCAATAGGATTCAGCAACCAGATAAGTTTGCCGTAATATTTCCCGTTTTCCTTATAAATTTCCACTTTCCCGTCTTTTTCCTCATTAAACCAGATTCCAAGGATATCATCCGCCTTGAAAGTTTGTGCCAGCAGGTTTCCTGCAGCAAATACCACAATCATCAATGTTGTCAGAATTCTCATCTTTTTCATACTTAAAATTTTAATTAGTGATTATTAATTTTATTTGTCAATTGTCAAAAATTTGCTTCACCCGGCATTCCTATTTTCAGGCTTCCATCGTTCTTAACCCTGATTTTAACCGCATACACCATATTCACTCTCTCTTCTTTTGTCTGAATAATTTTCGGAGTAAACTCCGCATTCGACGAAATCCAACTAACAATACCAGTCAGTTTCCTGTTTCCCTTTTTTGTATCATCAATCAGCACTTCTGTCTGCTGTCCCAGTTTAATATGAGGTAGCTGATCACCGCTCACGTAAACCTTCAGATTAAGTACATCCAGATCAGCAATTTTATACACCGGCTTTCCAAAAGCTGTTATCTCTCCCTGTTCGGCATATTTTTCAAGAACTGTTCCTTTCAAAGGATTTACAATTTTACACTTTTTTATTCCTTCCTCTACCTGAGAAATCTGTGTTTTTATCACATCCAATTCCGACCGAACCAAAACATTCTGTGTATTAATTGAAGATATCTGTGCATTTACCAAATCAATCTTTCCGTTAATATCATCCAACTGCTTTTGCGTTGCCGCACCATCCTTCAGCATCTTTTCAACTCTTGCTTTATCAACAAGTAAATTCCTTTTTTGTTGCTCCTGAACCTCAATCTGCGCCCTGATATTTTCAATTTTTGAAGCAACCGCCATTTTTTGTGCTAACAACTGCTGTTTTTTTAAAGTTAAATCAGTTGTATCAATTATTCCAACAATATCACTCTTAACCAGTTTCTGTCCTTCCTGAATGTTCAATACTAAAATTTTCCCAGTAGCTTCAGCAGATACAACAACATCATTCGATTCAAAATTACCATAAGCATCCGACAAATTTTCATTACCGGAACAGGATGCTAAAACAACGGCTAAGATAAAGATAATTCTTTTTGCTTTCATCTGTTTGATTTTATTGTAATGATTTTAAAGATTTCCCAGTGCTGCAATATAGTCAAGTTTTGCATTTATCAGTTGGATTTTATGTGTTTTCAGGTTCAGTGTTGCCTTTGCCTCTTCGTTCACCTGAGCAAGGTATTCAGTTGATGTAATAACTCCGTTATCTAACTGTGAAGAATAGGCTTTAACAATTTTATTTCTCAGCTTAATAATTTCATTATCCCTTTTAATCATCTCCTCACATTTCCTAACCTCAGCAATTTTACTCTGTAGCTCAACTCTCAGATTTTTATCAAAAGTCTCCTTATTTGTTGAGACTATATCATTTTGAATATCCAGTATTTTCTTTTCATTTCTTGTATGATTCCAATCCCAGATATTCCAGTTCAGACGAAGCCCGATCATATAAAAATCATCAAACTGGTCATTCAGCATATCATATCCCGGCCATCCGTATCCCGCTTGTCCGAATGCCGACAGGCGCGGCAT
>JAOZOC010000540.1 GCA_029933495.1 Bacteroidales bacterium | reverse complement strand
CCGGTTCCCTATTTATTGGAAAAGAATAAGGGGCAAAACTACTATGACATATACAAGCAACTAAACATTAATGATGTACAGGCTGAATATGTTACTGAACCCTGGATGTCAAAGCTGATTGAATTGACACACGCATTGAAATATGATGAGTTGAATAAATCATTGAATAAAAAGCTTTTAAAGTCCGGTTTTGTTGAATTTTTTAATGGCTCCGACAGACAAACTCAAAAGCATATAAGGAATGTTATTGACAACAAAAAGGTTGAAATTCTTAATATCTGCCGGCAGCATTCGGTTTTGTTGTTTTTGAGAGGCGAAAAGCATACCGAGAATATTTATCCAGAACATATTCTTGAGTATTCCAAAATATTACTGAATGTTACATTCGGATTTGAAAAAAGAGAGGGCTTGTTGTATTACAGGCTGAAAGTATTTGGTACGGATTCTATACTTAATCTCACAAGACCTGAAACGTTCGTTCTTACCAATAAAAATCCTGCAATTATTTATAGGAATGCAGTCTATTGGTTTGAAGATCAAAATATTAATGGTAATAAGTTAAAACCGTTTATAGAGAAAAAAGAGATTGTTGTAGATGAAAAACTCCAAAAAGATTTCTTTAGGAAATTTATTAAGCCTGTCGTTTCAAAGTTTGAATATGATATTTCCGGATTTGACCTGATTCAGGTTAAACCTGAAATAAAACCCCAACTGATTATTGAAAAGACATTCTTTGGAAACATTATACTGACTCCGGTTTTTGTATATAGAAATTACAAAGTTGAGTTTTACAGGGAGAAAAATTTATATGTGAGTGTTAAAGAGGAGGGTGATGAGTACTACCTTGAAAGTGTTGTCAGGGACCGGAAGTTTGAGAACGGAATGCTTGATAAGTTGACAGATGCCGGGCTTAAAAGAGAAGATAAGTTTTTTTATCTCGACAAAGATTTGAATGATAAGTATTTGTTTTTGGAAAAATTTTCACCTCTTGTACCTGAAATAGAAAAGGCCGGATTTAAAATTGTAAACTATCTTTTCGATGGTGATGTAAATTATGAAATCCCGGAAATTGAATACTATGCCGGGAAAAAGCAGGATTGGTTTGATTTGCATATTGTTATTTCCGTTGGGAATCATAAAATAAAATTTAAAGAGCTAAAGAATCATATTATAAACAGGTTACCCGAATACATTTTTCCCGATGGAACCGTTTTTGTTATTCCGAATACCTGGTTTGCAGAACTGTATCCTTTTGCTGTTAGAACAGAAAATGAGACTGTAAAAATTCATCTGAGCCAGTTAAAACTGCTGGAAAATAATGAACTAATTATTCCTGATGAAAAAATAGCCGAATCACTGGAGTCTCTTAGTATTCCTGACCTTTTAAAATTGCCTGCAAAGCTAAAGGCAAAGCTTCGCGATTATCAGAAAACCGGGTTTAGCAGATTGTATAATCTGACGCAAAAGGGTTTTGGGGTTTGTCTTGCCGATGATATGGGGCTTGGCAAAACTTTACAGGTGATAACTGTATTGCAGAAGTATTTTGAAAATAAAAAGTTTAAGAACATTAAGGAAGTGATCGGTGAAATGCAGCTTTCCCTGTTTGATTCTAAAGGAAATGAGGAGGAAATCCCCGGAGAAGAAGTGAAACCTGCTTTAATAATTGTGCCAAAATCATTGGTGTATAACTGGATTGAGGAGTTGCGGAGGTTTGCTCCGGAGTTAACCTGGTTTGTTTTTCAGAATAAGGACAGATTAAATAGTCTGAAAAATAAAATAAACAGGGTACATATAATTCTGGCAACCTATGGAGTAGTAAGGCAGGATATTGATGATTTGAAAGCTTTCGATTTCGGGTATCTGATAATTGATGAAAGTCAGGCAATAAAAAATCCCAAATCCAAAACATTTGTTGCCGTATCGGCTTTGCAGTCGGATTACAGAATAAGTATGACGGGTACTCCTATTGAAAACAGTCTGTATGATTTATGGTCGCAAATGAGTTTTTTAAACAGGAGCTTGCTTGGTAATCTGAAGTATTTTGAGAATGTCTATGTACGGCCAATCATAAAAGAGCAGGATATTATACGAGAGCAGGAGCTTAGAAATATTGTCAGCCCTTTTATTTTAAGACGGATGAAGAAAGATGTGGCGCGCGAACTGCCGGAAAAGACTGAGCAGGTTATTTATTGCACAATGGAGAAATCTCAGGCTGAATTTTATGAAACTGAAAAGTCTGCTGTCAGAAACAGAATATTATCCGGTGATGTTAATAAAACGAATTATGTTGAGATTTTTGCTGTTCTGAACAGATTAAGGCAGATTGCCATTCATCCGGCACTACTTGAAGAATATGGGAATGATATTGACTCAGGGAAATTTGATACAATTCTAAGTGTTATGGAAACCTTGCTGAATGAAGGGCATAAGTTCCTTGTGTTTTCATCTTTTGTTAAACATCTGAAACTGTTTGAAAAGTATTTTAATGATAATGGTATCCCTTTTTCAATGCTTACCGGCAGTGATAATAAAAGGAAAGAGATTGTGGAGAAATATCAGACCGATGAAAAAATAAAACCGTTCTTAATTTCAATTAAAGCAGGTGGAGTAGGACTGAATATTACAGCCGCATCCTATGTCCTGATAATTGACCCCTGGTGGAATCCGTTTGTCGAGCAGCAGGCTGTTGACCGTACACACAGAATCGGTCAGACAAAAAATGTCAATGTTTATAAGTTCATTACAAAAAACAGTATTGAAGAAAAGATGCTGAATTTGCAAAAAACCAAACTAAAACTAAGCGAATCGTTCATTGATTCGGATGCGACATCAAAACTGATAGTCAATGAAATTGAAGAGTTGCTGAATTAAATTCTTGAAAAGAA
>JAOZOC010000539.1 GCA_029933495.1 Bacteroidales bacterium | reverse complement strand
CTCTTTCGGTTATAGGATGCTCAACCTGTAAACGGGTGTTCATCTCAAGGAAGTAATAATTCAGGTCATCATCCATAATAAATTCAATAGTTCCCGCACCTTGATAATTAGCTGCTCTTGTCGCGGCAACGGCTACCTCACCCATTTCATTTCTTACTTTGGGAGTCATTAGCGGACTTGGAGTTTCCTCAACAACTTTTTGATGACGGCGTTGTACGGAACATTCCCTTTCAAAGAGATGAATTACATTTCCATGACTATCGGCTAAAACCTGAAATTCAATATGATGGGGTGAGGATATGAATTTTTCAACATATACAGCGTCATCACCAAAGGAAGCCATCGACTCCGACTTTGCAGCTCTTAAAGAGGGCAATATCTCTTCCTCTTTTGTCACCAGTCTCATCCCTTTTCCACCACCTCCTGACGAAGCTTTCAGCATAACCGGCAAACCAACTTTTTTGATAACCTTCAGAGCGTCTTCCTCAGATGTCAGAGGGTCAGTAGTGCCCGGGACAACAGGAACATTTGCGGCTATCATAGTCCGGCGGGCTGTTATTTTATCACCCATTTTTGAAATGGATTCGGATGATGGCCCTATGAATTTAATTCCTTCTTCCTTGCAGCGATCAGAAAATTCGGCATTTTCCGAAAGAAAGCCATAACCCGGATGAATTGCATCTGCACCGCTTTTTTTTGCTGCATTAATGATGTTTTCAATCACAAGATAGCTTTCGTTTGAGGGAGATGGTCCGATATGATATGCTTCGTCAGCATACCGAACGTGCATCGACTTGCGGTCGGCATCCGAATAGACAGCAACGGACAAGATACCCATCTCGCGACAAGTCCTCATCACGCGTATGGCTATCTCTCCACGATTGGCTACTAATACTTTTTTTATCATAAATAGATTATTGTTTGCGATATGGTATGAGAATGAGAGTGTTAATTAAGAATGTCATAATTTTTCCCCTTATTTAGAATGCGCAAAAATAACATTATTTCTTTTAATGTCAACTGAATGTTATGAACATGAAGCGGAAAAGCTTGTCATTATTATATTAACAGGTTTTTTCATTATTGTTAATTATCAGCATATACTCCCAATTATTTATTTGTGAATATCTGTGTTAATTACTTCTTTAGATTAACTGTTTCAACCATTGTTTTTTATCTAATTTCGGTACGTAAAAATAGTTGATTTAAATGGCACTAAACTATATCTGGATAGCATTTTTTATAATTGCTTTTGTTGTAGGTCTTATCAGGCTTTTATTCTTTGGTGATACAGAAGTGTTTCAGAATATGGTTAATGAAACCTTTGATTCCGCAAAGACAGGTTTTGAAATTTCCCTCGGACTGACAGGCGTTCTTACTCTTTGGCTTGGGTTAATGAAGGTTGGAGAGAAAGGTGGCGTTGTAAAAATATTCTCAAAACTCGTGGGGCCGTTTTTTGCCAAGTTGTTTCCTGAAGTCCCCAAAGATTCACCTGCCATAGGTTCGATGATGATGAATGTGTCAGCTAATATGCTCGGGCTTGATAATGCTGCTACACCGATGGGACTAAAAGCAATGCAGGAACTTCAGGAGCTTAATCCCGAAAAGGAGACTGCTTCTAATGCACAAATCATGTTTCTGGTTCTTAATACTTCCGGGCTTACAATCTTACCTATCAGCATAATGGTTTACAGGGCTCAACTTGGTGCTGCAAATCCTTCTGATATTTTTATTCCCATTTTGCTTGCCACTTTTTTTTCTACTATTGCCGGATTGATAGCGGTTGCAATCTACCAGAAAATAAATCTCTTTAATAAAGTTATTCTTGCGTATCTTGGAGGGTTGTCGGCTGTTATTGCGGGAATTATTTGGTATTTTTCCACTTTACCAAAGGAGGATATAACGGTTATTTCATCTGTCACAAGTAATTTTCTGCTTTTTTCGATAATCATTTTATTCATATTGCTTGCAATACGCAAAAAAGTTAATGTTTATGAAACTTTCATCGAAGGTGCAAAGGAGGGCTTCTCGGTAGCTGTGAAGATAATTCCGTTTCTTGTTGCCATACTGGTTGCAATAGGTGTTTTCAGGGCGTCAGGTGCAATGGATTTTCTGATTGAGGGAACAAGACATGTATTTGCAGCATTGGGAGTCAATACCGACTTTATTGAAGCTTTGCCGACTGCGCTGATGAAGCCATTAAGTGGTAGCGGAGCACGCGGTATGATGGTGGATACTATGAATACATATGGTGCCGATTCTTTTGTGGGAAGAGTTGCTTCGACTGTTCAGGGTGCCACGGACACAACATTTTATATTATTGCAGTTTATTTTGGTTCAGTTGGAATTAAGAAAACCCGTTATGCCGTTACCTGTGGATTGATTGCGGATTTTACAGGAATAATAGCTGCTATATTAATGGCCTACCTGTTTTTTCATTAATATCAAATTGGAAGTATTCTTATATTATTTGGCAAAGCATTTTAAACCATTAAGAAGTTAAGTTCATTAAGATAAAACTTGTTGATTGTAATCGAGTGTCACATTTAGCGTAGTTAAAATTTGATTTAAATTCTTTTTTCGTGTTTCTCCGGTGTCTTTTTATAGTACTTTCTATTTTGCCACAAAGGCTCCAAGTCTCGAAGTTTCACAAAGGTTATTCTATAAATGGATATACAGAACCCATTGTTAATCAGATATCATTTACTGAATCTTAGTGGCAAACAAATTATTTAATGATTTTTCCGGTGTAAAATATTTTATTATTCCCGGAAATTTGAACGAAATAGAGTCCATGTTCTAATTTATTAGTGTTGATTCTAATAATTCCGTTTTTCTCCACTTCCTTTTTCCGGGTTTTTATTGATACTGTTTTTCCGGCTAAGA
>JAOZOC010000057.1 GCA_029933495.1 Bacteroidales bacterium | reverse complement strand
TATGAACTATCTGTTAAAATTTATAACGGCAAATATATATCAAGGTTTCCTTATGAGAAAATTTTAACGGTGGACAAATGGTGGACAGGCACTTTTTAATTGATATTAGATACTTTCAATTATCTTATCCAGGCTCTCTGATGTCTCGATTCCCAGCTTTTTTCTAAGCCTGTAGCGGTTCTTTTTTACGCCTTCCATTGTAATACTCATCATTTTTGCAATCTGGTCAGAAGCAAGGCCACTCCTGATAAAGGCGGCAAAACGTCTCTCACCCTGCGATAATTCCAATACTGAAGCATTTTCAAGCCTTTCAAAGAATCCATTATGTATCTCTTCAAAATGCTTTTCAAAAACCATCCAGTCAGATTCACTCTCTTCGTATGACTTAATTATTGAATAAATATGGTTAATCCCTCTGATCTCCGGATTTGCTTTACTAAGTTCATCAACCTGCTTCTTTAAATCAGATAACAGATTTCTTTTATGAATACTGGTAAGTGTAAGAAGTGATAGTTCTATCTTTTTCCGCTCAATAATTTCTTCGAGCAACTCCCTTGCCTGCTTTTCGGCATGGACCATCTCCTTATAGTAAAGGGATAGCAGCAATACAGACTTTATTCTGGCCTGGAGTTCAATCTTATCAATCGGGTATCTCACAAAATCTATTGCTCCGACATTAAACGCAGTATTCAGATTTTCGGTTGATTTATTGACAGCAGTAATCATAATAACAGGAATATCTTTAGTGTCATCATCCGCCTTTAATTTCCTGATTGATTCAATTCCGTTCAATTCCGGCATTTCCCAATCCATAATTATTAGATCAGGTAACACTTCCTTAGCTTTTTCAAAAGCAATAAGGCCATTTTCTGCCCTGACAATCTCTATATTATCCTCTGTTAGTTTGATATAGGATGAAATTACCAGAAAGTCAACATTCTGATCGTTTGCAATTAGTATTTTATGAGACTTCATATTCCTTTATAACATTATTATTATTCAACCGGAAGTGTAAAGAAAAATACTGATCCAATATCTTTTTTACTCACAACTCCAATTGTGCCTCCATTAAGTTCAACAAATTCTTCACACAGCATAAGTCCAATGCCTGCGCCCTTTTCATTCTCTGTACCCTGCCCCAGATATTTACTCTTAATATCCTTACCAAACAGAGAATTAACAACATCCTCATCAATTCCAATTCCGGTATCAGATACTTCCACTTTCAGAAAGCCACCCTCCTTTTTAGTATTTATAATTATCTCTCCTCCTTTTGGCGTAAACTTAACTGCATTAGAAATAAAATTCCGAATGACAATATCAATCATTCCCTTATCAAAATAGGCTATAAGGTTTTCCGTTATCGTATTGACGATTGTAATAGCCTTTGATTCTGCCTGTGCAGAATATAAATTTATATTAGCATCAATAATGGGTTTTACAGGATTTAGTCCCGGTTCAAACTTAAGCTTACCCATTTGATCCATTGCCCATGACAATAAATTCTCGAGTAAAAAATAGGTTGCATCTGCTGTAGGTTTATAAGAAGTCAATAGGTCTCTGATTGCACCCTTACTCAGGTTATCAAACTCATTAACAACAAGATCAATAATACTCTTATTGGTGCTAATGGGGCCACGCAGATCATGCGAAATGATAGAAAACACCTTATCCTTTGTATCATTTGCCATTTTCAGGGCTTGTTCCGTTCTTCTGATTTCGGTGATATCCCAAAAATTAACAATAATACCCTGAATATTGGGATCATCAAACAGTTTTTTTGCATAGGCTGCCATATTCAGATATCTTCCGGAAGCATCACTTAACCTGAACTCAAATACTATAGAATTATTCCCTTTGAGTAAACTATTGAAATCAGCCTGCAATGCCATTTTATCACCCGGGTGTACATTTTCAAATACATTTTTTCCAACTCTGTCTTCCGGCTTCCTGCCAATCTTACTCTCTATTGAAGGACTAACATATTTTATATTCAAATTTTTGTCAACCACAACAATAAAATCCTGAGAATTACCAAGAAGTTTTTCATAAAAGTTTTTTTGAATTGCAAGTTTACTTTCCGACTTCCTCTTAATGTGTATCAGCCTGTAAAGTGTGAAAATTAAAATAATAGCAATAACGAGTAAACCTGACAAAGCAATCTTGATTCGTCTGTCAACAACATTTTGCCTTATTAAAAGTTGATTTTCATGTTCTTTTCTTTCAGATTCATACTTTGCTTCGATCTCGAGTATTTGCCTGCTTTTTTCGGCAGTAAACAGGCTGTCATACAATTCCCCGTAATATTTAAGAAATCCATAAGCACTGCCATATTTACCCATTTCCGCATAACTATTTGAAAGTATCTGACAAGCATCCATTATATCTCTGGGAGATCCTGTTAACCGTGCATACTCTTCACTTATCTTTCCATATTTAATTGCCTCAGAATAATTGGCTTTGTGATAATATATTTCGGCAAGATTATAGCAACAGGTTGAAATAACCTTACTAAATCCTTTCTCCTGTGCAAATTTCAATACATCCTTAAACCCACTTAAGGCCTTTGCCGTATCACCCATTATCAGGTAATTGTCAGCAATATTATTTTCATCAATTGCTATCCCATAATCATCTTTGAGTTCAATATCTATTTCGAGAGCCTTGTTAAAATAGTCCAGCGCCTCTTCATATTTACCAAGTGAGGAATAGGAATCTCCAAGATTATTAAAACACATTGACTGGCCGGTTTTAGAACCAATATCAACATAATGCTTCATCGCTTTGTTATAATAGTCAATCGCCTTATTGTAGTTTCCCATCCCGCTAACAAGAGTACCAAGGCTAACCAATGAGCCGGCAATACCCTCTTCATCTTTTAACTCTTCATTAATCTTTAACGACATTAACGAGTAATTATATGATTCTTCAATATTGTCTAAATCACTATAGCATGCCGAAAGGTTATTATACACTATTGCCAGCCCGGGTTTATTGTCTTCGGCTGAATAAATATCAACTACTTTCTTAAAATACTCAAGAGCATTATCATACTGACCGGCATAATAATAACTGTATCCAATTCGAGACATTATTATTGCAATACTTTTGTTATCCGCTTTTGCCTTATGGATATCCAATGCCAGTTTATAATAGGAAATTGCGGAATCGAAAACCTCGTGGATTGACCATATGTCACCTAATCTTTTATAAGAAGATGTCTCTTTGGATTTATTATTCAATTCACGTGACAGATTTAAAGCCTCAGTTGCAAAATATAATGCCGAGTCTTTGTTGGTATACGCAAACGTCTTACTCTGGTCCAAGTATTTATTTATTGCCAGGGTATCCGGTTGTTGTGCCATTGACGTACTCCATAGTACTAAACACAATATTGTAAGTAACCACTTCATATTATTATTTATTACCGGCCTGATTTAGGTTGACATTTTTTTCGAGAACATCATAAACTTGTTTGTAAAGATCGTTCTGTTTATATTTTTGAGTAATCTGAGATAGTTTCTGAACCATATAAAGATCCTGCTGAATATCGCTGTTGTATATTCTTGCCCTTTCCCCGGTAAACTGAAAATAATACTTAAGATGTTCATCAAAAACAACAATCAGCCTTTCTACCAGGGCATTAGCCTTTTCATTTTCACCAATAGTATAATAATCTTCGGCAAGAGGTATCACGAAATAGTCAAAAGGTATGCAGTTATCGGGAATAACTTCAATACACTTATCAAGCACCATCCGTGCCGAATCCTTTTTCCCTTCATTTATCAATGCACTAGCCAACCTATGAAAATTATTACGAAGATTCATAGTCATCCTTCTGTTTGTTTCATCAAGATAAACATCAGGATTATTCATATTACCCCACTGGAATTTATTCATCAAATTGTCAAACATAACATCAGTATTAACAAAGCCGGGCTGGCCTCTGTCGGCTTTTGACTTTACAGGAACAAGCCTGTAGGCAAGTCCGTCGAGCATAAAATAGTCCTCAAGCCCCATATATGCATCACTTCCTGTTGTTATTGCAAAATAGACAGGTCTTTCCCAATTACTTGTTGCCAAAAGGTCAAGTACCATTAAAGAACTTTTTGAAATGACATTGGCATTAAATGTCCAGGTAATCTCTTTAACAATCCTGTCAGCATATTCGGGGGGAACAGTTCCATTGCTCACAACAGTTGCCGAATCAACCTTAATTTTAAATTTCTTAGTAGGGAAGAAGTCAAAAGCTCCCATCGTTGTATTGCGTATAAGGCTTTTTGGGTTATCAATCATTACATTAAAAAGTTGCTTCAAATCTACAAACCCTTTAATCTTCTCATTTTCTATTATGTAAGTATAATTCTTCTTAGTGTAAGCATATAGTTCCGGAGGTATTGAGAAGGGAATTGGGTCAGAATCATACACTTTCCTTCTCATTTGATTTATATACCAGTCAGTATTCAGGAGGCTGAGGTTAACAACTCTAACATCAGTCCGCACACCTTCAACCTCTTGTGCATACCAAAGCGGGAATGTGTCATTGTCACCATTTGTAAAAAGAATTGCATTGGGTGCGCAGGAGTTAAGATAGTCACTTGCAAGTGCAATGGTAGTATACCTGTTTGAACGATCGTGATCGTTCCAGCCCTCTTTGGCCATTATACCAGGCACCAATATCAACAAAACACCCGTTACGCTAAAGGCGGCTGGTTTTGAGTTCATGTACTTCCTGATAAAACTGAAAATTGCTAAAGTCCCCAGTCCAATCCATATTGCGTAAGCATAAAACGAAGCAGCATAAGCATAATCACGCTCCCTCGGCTGCGGTGAGTGTTGATTCAGATAAACCACAATAGCAAGTCCGGTCATAAAAAACAAAAGAAAAACAACCAGTGAATTTCTGTTATCTTTCCTCAACTGGTAAATAAGTCCAAAAAGTCCCAGAATAAAAGGAAGCATATAAAACCTATTAGTGGCTTTGTTTTTCATACTTTCAGGTATATTCATCATCGGGCCAAGTCGGGCTTCATCAAGAAAAGGAATTCCTGTAATCCAATTACCATGCTTCCTGTCAACCATTCCCTGAACATCATCCTGCCTGCCGGAATAATTCCACATAAAATATCTGAAATACATATGATCAAGTTGGTATCTGAAGAAAAAACGAAGATTCTCCCCGAAAGTTGGTTTATATAAAACCTTACTCTCTCCATAATCCGTTTCAACCTTGACAGGCTCCCCTTTCATTTTGCCCCACCTCTTATAATCCTTAATATATTGTTGGCTGGTGTTATCCCACATCCTCTGAAAAATAGTTGTAAATCGCGGATCATATACCGGAACAGTTCCTTTTCGGTCATCAACAATCACGTACTTACCCTTCTTCTCATCCTTACTGTAAACGGGCTTTCCATCCTTGCGTTCAATAACGGGAGCATTATAATAGGGCCCTGAAAAGATTGGCCAGTCGCCATATTGTTCTCTGGCAAGATAAGAAAGCAGTGTTATTGCATCCTTCGGACTGCTCTCATTTATTGGAGTATCTGCGTTCGACCTTATAACCAACAGGAAAAATGAAGAGTACCCAATTAAGAGAAAAGTCAAACCCCAGATAACAGTATTCCATACTGCTTTTAGCTGCCTACGGGTATAGCGGATTCCCCAGTAAATTCCACCTGTCAGGACAATGAAATAAATAATTGCACCTGTATTGAACGGTAATCCAAGAATATTGACGAAAAAGAGTTCAAAATATCCGGCAAACTTTACAATCCAGGGAATGACACCATTCATCACCAGTGCTAATATCAAAATAGAAATAACAAACGTAATTATAATACCCTTCAAATTTGGATTTTTGTATCTTTTGAAATAATAGACAAAAGAGATGGCTGGGATTGCGAGCAGATTTAAAAGGTGCACACCAATTGAAAGCCCCATCATATAAGCAATAAAGATTAGCCAGCGGAATGAATGTTCCTCATCTGCGTTTTCCTCCCATTTTAAAATTGCCCAGAATACCAAGGCTGTAAAAAAGGATGACATTGCATAAACCTCGCCTTCTACTGCTGAAAACCAGAAAGAATCGGTAAATGTATATGCCAGAGATCCAACCAGTCCGCTTCCAAGTACAGCATACATTTTTCCTTCAGTCATCTCGCCTGTTTTCAACACCAGCTTTTTCGCCAGAATTGTGATAGACCAAAAAAGGAACATAATAGTCAGGCTACTAGATAGTGCTGACATAATGTTAATCATTTGAGCCACGTGAGAGGTGTCACCGAAAGCAAACAAGGAGAAAAACCTGCCCAGAATCTGAAACAACGGTGCTCCCGGCGGATGCCCGACCTGAAGCTTATAGGCTGTTGCAATATATTCGCCACAATCCCAAAAGCTTGCTGTAGGTTCTGCTGTCAAAATGTAAACCAAAGAGGCAATGAAAAAGACTATTGCGCCAAAAATGTTGTTCAGTTTTTTATAATTGTCCATTCCTGTATGTTTTTATCTATTTTCTCAATAAGTCAACAGTCTTCAATCGGCAATCGGCAATTCACCATTTTACCCATATCAAATCAATCGCCGGATTACCGCACCAACACCTTACCTGTCATCTCTTTTGGTATTTCAAGGCCCATTACAGACAGGATAGTAGGAGCCACATCAGCAAGAATGCCATTTTCAACCTTTTTATATTTTTCACTAACCACAATACAAGGTACCGGATTAAGTGAATGTGCCGTATTTGGTGATCCGTCAGGGTTAACGGCATAGTCGGCATTACCATGGTCTGCAATAATCATTGCCGTATAGTTGTTGGCCTTTGCCGTTTCGACAACATCGCTTACACATTGGTCAACAGTTTCAACAGCCTTCATTATTTCCTTATAAATACCTGTATGCCCAACCATATCACCATTTGCAAAATTTAGCACAACAAGATCAGCCCACTTTGTCTTTAACTCTTCTACTATTGCATCCCTGACTTGAAAAGCACTCATTTCAGGTTGCAAATCATAAGTTGCAACTTTCGGTGATGGAATCATTATCCTTTTCTCATTTTTAAAAGGCTCCTCCCTGCCTCCCGAAAAGAAAAATGTAACATGGGCATACTTCTCTGTCTCAGCAATACGAATTTGATTTAACCCTGCATTAGAAACCACCTCACCAAGAGTATTCTTAACATTTTCTTTATCATAAATAATATTTATCCCTTTAAACGATTCATCATAATTTGTCATTGTATAATATTGCAGGTCAATGGTTTTCATTCCAAACTCAGGAAAATCCTGCTGAGTGAGTGCTGTTGTTATCTGACGCAATCTGTCGGTTCTGAAATTAAAGCAGATAACCACATCTCCCTCATTTATGGTCCCGACCGGCTTGTCATTATCATCAACAAGAACGACCGGTTTGATAAATTCATCCGTGATACCTTCATCATAAGATTCCTGAATAGCCTGAAGGATATCATGCGTATGTTTCCCTTTTCCATTAACCATCAGATCATAGCCCTCTTTGATTCTTTCCCAGCGTTTATCCCTGTCCATTGTGTAATACCTCCCGACTAAAGAGGCAATTCTACCATTTGATTTGTCGAGATGCTCCTGAAGATTCTTAACATACTCAAGTCCGCTTCTGGGATCGGTATCCCGGCCATCAGTGAGGGCGTGAATAAAAACCTTTTTAAGGTTATAATCCATTGTGAGGTCGCAAAGTTTGTACAGATGTTTATCCTGAGAGTGAACACCGCCATCCGAGACAAGCCCGAGAAAATGAACACTCTTATCATTTTCTTTGGCATAAGTAAAAGCCTTTACAAGCTGTTCATTATTTGCAATACTATTATCTTCGATAGCTTTGTTAATTCTCACAAGATCCTGATAAACCACTCTACCGGCACCGATATTAAGGTGTCCTACTTCGGAGTTACCCATTTGCCCATCAGGCAAACCGACATTTTCACCACAAGTTAAAAGGTGAGAATGGGGATAATTTTCGTTAAGATAATCCAGATATGGAGTATTGGCCTGGGATATAACATCTGCTTTCGACTTATCGCCAATGCCCCACCCATCCATTATTATTAATATCGCTTTGTTATATTTTTTCATTTTTTGCAAGCAAAAGTAAATTAAATTTTCAAGTGATAAAAGTTTAGATAAAATTGAATACTTTTGCAGCCGTTATTCATTAACCGTTTTTTTGAAATAATCGGTTGAGTTTTAACCAATAGAATATTTCCAGAAATGAGAGAACATTGGGTAATCCCCGACATACATGGATGCGCGCAAACGCTTAAAGCTTTGATAGAGGATATGATCCAGCCAACGAAGTATGATCATCTCTATTTTCTTGGCGATTATATCGACCGTGGCCCTGCTTCCAAAGATGTTATTGATTATCTGATGAATCTTCAGAAAGAGGAGTTTAATCTTCATCTATTGATGGGAAACCATGAAGAGTATGTACTAAAATCCTATGAGGAGGAGCTAAATCTAAAGAGTTTTTTGGGAATCAAGCAGAAAAATAAAAAGAAGAAAGAGTGGCTCACTTTTGGGGGTAAAGAGACGATGCAAAGTTTTAAAATTACTGACCTCAAAGATTTCCCAATGGAGTACCTTGACTGGATGAGAAATCTTGAATATTACATTGAGCTTGACGATTTTATTCTTGTCCATGCCGGATTAAACTTTAGAATTGACGATCCTTTAGAAGATAAGGATGCTATGCTATGGGTCAGAGATTACGACATAAATCCATCAAAAATTAATAACAAGCGAATAGTTCATGGTCACGTTCCCGTAAATCTGGAATTTATTGATATCAGCATACGTCAAAACAACCATAAGTTTATTGACCTTGATAACGGATGCTATATGACCGAACGTTCAGGCTTCGGGAATCTTATAGCACTGGAATTAAATTCTATGGAATACCGCGTACAGTACAATATTGATTATTAATATGGAATAGATAATTGCAACAAATGGCACTGTCCATAAAGTCAATCACTATGTCATTTTATGCGAAGTCGAAAAATGTATTATCCAAGTGAACAAATCATACTTCGACTACGCTCAGTCTGACAGTTTCGCTATTAAGGACAGGTAATATCCTGCAGGTCTGTATCCCAGCATCTCCAGTCAAAGTCACCAAAATGCTTTTCATCCCTCACACGTCCATCTTTCATATCACGGTTCCATTCAATATTGATCATATTGTCCTGCTCAATAATGTAAATATCGTAAAAAACATCGAAATCAAGAGTGTTATTAGTTCCGTACAGAACATAACCTCCGTTTCCCGGACTTGTTGAATTCACATTTGTATATTTTATCTGTTCGATACCCGATTGAGCATCTTTTTGATATTCAATCAACAAAATCTCATTCGGATTGGCAGGCTTTTCATTCATATGCCAGACTGCTGTCTTGTTGGTCAGACCCGTTGTTCCATAATACCACAGAAAATCGTTGAAAGCATTTTCTCTGGAAACATACATTTTCCAGAGTACACCGTCGGCCACCAGCGAAGCGTGAAGACTTGCCTGATAAGCAACCCCTCCTACCATAAAACTATACGACCACACCCATTCGTCCGTTTGGGGAAAATAAACACCCTCGTGGTTAAATGACCCATAAAAAGCTGCCACCGGCACTGCAAGAGTTATAGTAACTACTGCATTCCAAACCTTTCCGTTGAATGCTGCCCAGCCCCAGTTTGCATAAGTATCGACACTTTTAAATGTGGTATCAACATCAGTGAAATCGGAAAAATCTATCACCATTGATGCCTGCGGAGGCAGGTCGGGTGCAGGTTTAAGATCAGATTCGTTTTCATCTTTCTGACAGCCTGTGGAGGAGACCAAAATCAAAGCCAGCATAAATACAAGCGACTTTGAAAATAAAACGATTTTGTGAGTTGCTTTCATTTCATTAATTGTTAAGTTACTTTCCTGACGATTAATGCCATAAAGATAATCATTTTTTGTTTGCATCATACTATTTTTTAAAGGTTAAACAATTATTTGATTTTCAAATGTGTTAATTTTAATATAATACACATCAAATCACTATTACCCCTATTTGAAAAAAGTTTGCACAAAAAAAACACCGGGCGGTAATACCATCCGGTGAAATAAATTTGGATACCGAAATTTTCGGCTTTGCGAAGATGTAAAGAACGTAGTTTTTTATTCCGGGACTTGCGACTCTGATGTTAAATTATTTAACAAAATATCATTTTTATCCTGGTTATTCACCTGTCCGTTCATTGAATAATCAGTCATCAGATACCCTGTTTTACCCGCCTCTCCGGACCAGTTTGATTTATCAGATAAAGTGACTTCTCCATCGGCATTGCCGTCACCTGCTATTAACCCCCAGATTCCTGTACCAATTTCTTTGTGGCCTGCCGAGCCTCCATAAGCCTGACTTTCCCCGGTTGTGAAATTACAGGAATAAACTCCACCGGAAGAGGTAACCGGGTTTGCTGAAATTACACCAAGATGATTACGATGCCACACAACGACGAATAAGTTTTGAGAAATAGTATTATTGAACTGCAAAGCGGAACTTCCGTCCATTCCAACGATTGAACCGTCGGAGAGAATGAAAGCTGCCTGTTGAGCAATCATTGTTCCCGGTGTTGCCGAAGCAGCATCCGTCGCATCCCGTAATTCCACCAATGCCCAATCAACAACATCGGCATTCGGGATGAAGCCGACGCTTTCCGAGCCAGCATAGTTCCAGGGTGAAGCATTGTATGGTTGTGATAAAGGAATATATGCAGGGTTTAAATCCGTATTCATATCTGTTTCGTTGAACGGCCCTTCGAGAAAAGCAGTGACATCAACAACAAGATTCAGTGTTATTGCCATAGGTGAATTAATATCACCAACGGCAAATGCTCCAACGGAAGTTATTCCTGTACGTGTCCTGTTGTAAGGGTTAGAGCCGGAAGCTGTACCGCTGTTCTGGGGAATCCATCCTCCACCTATATAATTACCGATTCCACATTGTGTCCTGTCGAAACTGCTTCCTTCGTCCGTGGCATTCCATTCCACAGAAACTGAAAGAATAGACCCTCCGGGACTGCTTTCCTCAATTTCCCAGGTCATATTCACGCAATTGTCAATCTCCGGGATTGTAGT
>JAOZOC010000538.1 GCA_029933495.1 Bacteroidales bacterium | reverse complement strand
TTACCATCATTATTGCTTTTTTGAGGTTTGGGAACTTTCTCATCTCTGTTGTAAGTAGTTTCATTGTTGAAATTTTCATTTTTTGTGTTTTCAGTTTCCATATTATTTGTTTTATATGTATTAAAAATTGTTGGCTTTTCTTCAGGAACAGCTATCCATAATATTATATAGACCAAAAGGCCTCCGCCACCAAACAGTATAGCGAGGACAAATAAAATTCTGAAAATTATTGGGTCAGTATCGAAATATTCACCAAGGCCCCCGCAAACACCTGCTATTACCGAATCGCTTTTGCTTCTTAATAATCGTTTTTGTTCCATAATCATAGTAAGACAATTGTATAAATAAATTGTTTACAGGTATGACGATAGTTTTTTAATGTGGTTACAAGGTGAAAATAATTTTTGAATATCCCTGTTCAATTTTGCTGTGGCTATTATGACCTTAAATCTAATTTTTAACAATGCCTGCATCAATATAACGGTGTTTGCCCGCCTGACCAGAGGGTAGGCAAATCAAGGCTGTATAAGTAGTTAATACCCTGATTAAGACCTAACAGGTTTAAAAAATCTGTTAGGTCTTAATCAGGTGGGGTTGAAGCTAAAAACGGCAATTATTGGACAGCCCCTCTTTTCTTAATATTAAAAAATAGAATAATTCCTTTTCGTTATTTACCTACGGATTCAATTATAGAATTTAAGGTTTTACTCGGCCTCATAGCTGTTTCAGCTAAATTATCATCGGGAAGATAATAACCTCCGATATCTGCCGGTTTTCCTTCCGCTCCGGCTATTTCACCAAGTATGATTTCTTTGTTATCTTCAAAAGCTTTGGCTATCGGAGTAAAAACATCTTTGAGTTCTGTATCATCATTTTGTGCTGCAAGTGCCTGTGCCCAGTAAAGAGCGAGATAGAAATGAGAACCCCGGTTATCTAATTGACCCACCTTGCGGCCCGGTGACTTTCTGTTTTCAAGATATTCGCCGATGGCGGCATCGAGTGCTGCGGCCAATACCTGCGCCTTTTTATTGTTGTATTTATTGCCGAAAAATTCCAAAGATACCGTAAGTGCCAAAAATTCTCCAAGTGAATCCCACCGCAGATGTCCTTCATTTAAGAATTGCTGGACATGTTTCGGGGCCGACCCGCCTGCACCGGTTTCAAATAAACCTCCTCCTGCAAGAAGCGGAACTATTGAAAGCATTCTGGCACTGGTGCCCAATTCGAGGATTGGGAACAGATCTGTTAAATAATCTCTTAAAACATTACCGGTTACAGAAATCGTATTTTCTCCTTTTCTTACTCTTTCGAGAGTATATTTCAAAGCATCATCCGGAGACATAATTTTGATATCCAGACCTTTGGTGTCATAGTCTTTGAGATACTTTTTAACTTTTGATATTATCTGATTGTCGTGAGCCCTGTTTTTATCAAGCCAGAAAACAGCCGGATACCCGGTAGCTTTTGTCCTGGTTACAGCAAGTTTGACCCAATCCTTAACCGGTATATCTTTAACACGCGACATACGCCAGATATCCCCCTTTTCCACACGATGTTGCATCAAAACGTTTCCTGATTTATCAGTAACCTCAACTATACCATCTCCCTCAATTTCAAAAGTAGTGGGATGAGATCCGTATTCTTCCGCTTTTTGTGCCATTAGTCCGACATTCTGAACAGCTCCCATAGTAGCAGGGTCAAATGCCCCATGTTTTTGTGCATCTTCGATGACAACCTGATAAATCGTAGCATAAGAGCGATCAGGTATTACGGCTTTTGTATCTTGTAATTTGCCATCAGGACCCCACATTTTTCCTCCGTCACGGACAACGACCGGCATAGATGCGTCAATAATTACAAGATTAGGTGCATGCAAATTTGTTATCCCGTTGTCAGAATCCACCATAGCCAGTTTTGGTTGCTCCTTGTACAAATTTTGAATATCGTCTTCGATCTCCTTTTGTTTGTCCTCTGGCAATTCTTTTATTCTGTTATACAGGTCGGATAATCCGTTATTTGGGTTGAATCCGGCTTTTTCCAAAGTGTCGCCGTATTTATCCAGTATCTCTTTATAAAATTCTTTTACAGCATGACCAAACATAATCGGGTCCGAAATCTTCATCATAGTAGCTTTCAGATGCAATGAAAACAAAACATCTTTTTCCTTTGCATCTTTAATCTGCTCTTTATAAAACTCGCTGAGAGCTTTTCTGCTCATAAAAGTACCATCAAGAACCTCATTTTTTATAGCTGATAAATTATCCTTTAGCACTATTTTCTCTCCGTTATCTTTAGTCAGCTCAATCTTAAAGTTAGTATCATCCGGCAGGTTTACAGATTTTTCATTTCCAAAGAAATCATTTTCCTGCATGTGTGATACATGAGTCTTTGATGTTTCGGGCCAGGGTTTCATCATTTTGTTAGGATGCTTTTGCGCAAACTTTTTTACAGACTCGGCTGCTCTCCTGTCCGAATTACCCTGGCGCAAAACAGGATTAACGGCACTACCCAAAAGCTTTGCAAATCTTTGATGTAATATAATATCATCCTCAGATTTAGGTTCTTCCGGGAAATCGGGAATGTTATAACCTTTACTTTGTAATTCTTCAATTGCGGATATCAATTGCGGAATCGAAGCGGAAATATTCGGTAATTTGATGATATTTACATTTGGATCCTGGGTCAACTTTCCCAAATCGGCTAGGTCATCTGGTACTCTTTGGTCTTCCTTCAGATAGTCCGGGAAATTTGCCAATATTCTACCCGCGAGTGAGATATCTTTAATTTGCAAATCAATACCTGCTGTATTTGTATAAGACTTAACTACAGGTAGCAAAGAATACGTTGCCAATGCAGGAGCTTCATCTACTTTTGTCCAGTTTATTATTTCTTGTTTATTTGACATA
>JAOZOC010000537.1 GCA_029933495.1 Bacteroidales bacterium | reverse complement strand
GCCTGAATAAACGAAACAAGAAGGTCAAGAATAATCATAAATACTGAAAATCCAACTGACACAATCGAAACACCATATCCAAGTCCCATACTCATTTTACCAAAGATAAAAATCAAACTTATAAACCCAAGAACGATGATATGTCCGGCAGTCATATTGGCAAAGAGACGAACCATCAACACGAAAGGTTTTGTAAACAGACCCATAATCTCAACAATCGGCATTAATGGTACAGGGAATTTCAGCCACCAGGGAACGCCTGGAGTATTGATAATATGTACCCAGTAATTTTTATTTCCAATCAGAGTTGTAATTATGAATGTAAAAATAGCCAACACCCCGGTAATTGCAATATTTCCTGTCAGATTTGCACCAAACGGAAAAAAAGGAATCAGGCCAAACAGGTTATTGAAAAATATAAAAAAGAAAATCGTTAGCAGGTAAGGTAAGTACTTCTCATACTTTTCCCCTATCGAATCTTTAGCAATGTCGTCTCTTACAAAAATAATTAATGGCTCAAGCAATGACTGCAAACCTTTTGGTGAAGTATTCGGATTTCTTTTATACCTGTTTGCAATGGAAATAAATACCCAAAGTAAAAAAGTAATGCTGAATAAAAGGGCAAATACATTTTTTGTTATTGACAGGTCAAGAGGATACTCACCCGTTTCAGTATTCACAATTTTGCCCTTATGATCGCCCTCAATTTCCAGTTTGTATCCCTTATAAGTTGCATGACCATGCTCAAACTTACTTGACATAAAAACAACAAAATTACCGTTGTCGATTAAAATTACAGGCAATGGTATAGAAATCGCTTTGTGATTATAATCCATAATATGCCAATCGTGATGATCGATTATATGATCGATTATCATTGCTCCTGTATTCAATTCCTCTTCAGCCATAGCTTTTTCTTTCTCATGCAGTCCGGTTTTATCACTACCAAAAGACATAAGAATAGCCAAAGAAAAAAGAATTGTTAATAAAAGTGATCTTTGCATCCTGATATTATCGTTCTGTTTTATAATAATTTACTTACTCTGTATTATCATTTTTGAAAACGGTTGCAATTTTACAAAAAATTACTTAATTATTGAGATAATTTTACTCACAATTACAAAAAAAATGAAATATCAATTTCATAAACAACAGAAAACAGTAGTAAATGTTTAAAAATGAGAAAAAACAACTTAATGTATAATTGACACTTTTTAATTTTTTCGCCTTTTTGTAATGTAGGATTGAAATATTTTGTGTTTTTGCAAAAACATTCAATTATGTTCGACAAAAATAAATATCATTCAAAGGCTGTTCAGGATTTCAACTATGGCATCAGTGCCGTGTAATCCCGGATAAAACAGGAAGCGAAAAACGGAAACAGACCGCCTGAGCAATCCGTTAATTACAATCATATACAGCCTGCCAGCTGTCGGATGTGGAAAAGGTTTGGCCGTTAAAGGTGCCGGTTATAATAATCTCGCAGGAAGTAGGATACCCTTTCTCGTTATATTCATAAGAATATACACTTACGATAGTATCATAGCCTCCGGACAAATAAAAAGAACTGTCTGTTACGGGATTGTTTTTATTATTTGACTCAGGTAAATACGGCAAATCCAACAGACCATATATAGATTCTTTATCATCGTAACTATACTTATGCACATATTTTACCGAATCGTTTTTATTTACTGACATTGTATAAGTATCAGGCAAACCGGATAAAAATGCATTAAGAAATTTAAATGCATGCCTTTTAGTTCCCTTTAAAGAATTTGACCAGATTTTTTTTCGCAATATATTGCCATTTGCCCATTCAAAGATATCATGATTGTCAGATTCAACAAGATTACCATTTTCCCAATGAAAATAGTCAACATTTGTCACATATCCGTCACTATTCAAATTATGGACTTGTCTGAAATAAACTGAACCGTCATTTTCAAGCTCATCACAAATAATTTTATAAGGTTCATAAGTGTATGTTTCATAGCCATCTAACTCTCCATCATCATAATACTCCAGTTTTGTCATTCTTTTTTGAGAATCATATAGAAACAACATATAATAATCCGAAGTATCCGCCCCTTTGTCAATAAAAGTAATTTTATTCATTAACCCTGAGTCATCATACGAAAATAGTATGGTGTCACCTTCCTCAACAAATGTTTGTATTCTGCAGGATTCAGATGGCTGGTTTCCGTTTGTGTTGTAATTGTCGTTATCGTTATCTTTATTACAGGAAGTAACAAAAATGATTGCTGCTGTGAGAATCAGAAGTTTTTTCATGTTTTTTGAGTTTTTAAATATTGATTAGGCTTTAAACGCAGATGAAAAGTGTATTATTGTAATGGTTTGGAAAATTTAAGAAAGCCATGCTAATCTGATTTCCTTCGGTAAAAATTCAAACCCATCTGCAATTGACTTTTTAATTGGCAATTTTCAGTCTTCAATCGGCAATTAACAGCCGGCAAAATCTTTCGGGTGAACGCAGGCATTGTGCGGCGGAACTCCCGGAAGGTTGAGATGTTTGGATTGTATGGTATGCTTAGTAATTCGGCAATTTTTTAAAGTCCGGGATTATCTGACACACATTGCTTTTGCTAAAATCCCGAACAGCCCGGGGTGTATAACTTACCACGAAAACCGAACTATAATTGGTGTTAAAATTACTGATACTACATTATCAATGTTGCCATTATTGTATTTTATATGGTAATTACCAAATTGTAACCTTTGACCGAATTTCATTTTCTTACAACCGTAAAAGATAGATAATGACCCCCCAATATTATATTTTGACCACTCTATAGAGCTTTTCTCGTCTGAAACCGGTAAATCACCGAGACTCATATATGCACCCAACTCAACATTGATATCATTCTCTAATAAAACTTTATAAAACACTTTAAAT
>JAOZOC010000536.1 GCA_029933495.1 Bacteroidales bacterium | reverse complement strand
ACAGCAATTTACATTAATAGTCTTTACGATTTTTTCCTAATTTTGCTCACAAAATACTGTTAAAATGATATTTAATATAAAATCTTTTCTTTTTGTACCTCTGTTGCTTATTTTGATTTCCCCAAGAATGCAGGCACAGGATTTTTCAACAAAATCTAAAAAAGCCCTCAAGCTCTATATGGCGGGGCAAGAAAATTATAGTGTTGAGAAATATAGTAATGCTGAGATTCTATTTAAGGAAGCAATTCAAAAAGATCCTGGGTTTATTGAAGCATATCTGACACTGGCGCAGATGTATGAGGAATTAGACAGAGATACTTCTGCAATTTCCTATTACAAAAAGGCTTTGGATATTGATGCTGATAAATATCCTTCCGCTTTTTTTTATGTTGCTGAACTGGAATTTGGCAATGGCTATTATAATGATGCGCTAACCCATTATTCTGCCTATATAACATATCCAAATCTTAATAAAGATAACAAGTCCAATTCTCTGAAACATATTGCAGATTGTAAATTCGCAATTGATGCTATAGCACATCCTGTTCCTTTTAATCCAATTAATATGGGAGGAAATATTAATACTGACAGGGATGAATATTTTCCCTGCCTCACTGCTGATAATCAAACGTTATTGTTTACAAGATTGCTTGCAGCTCCTGAAACATTTACAGGGAAGCAGGAGGATTTTTTTATTTGTTATAAAAATGATGATAATTGGAGTGCAGCAAAAAATATTGGACCACCGATTAATTCAAACAGAAATGAGGGCGCACCTTCATTGTCTGTTGACGGGAATACTTTGGTTTTTACTGCCTGCGAAGGATTGAACGGTTATGAAAATGGCAGGAGTGGATATGGCCGTTGCGATTTGTTCGTTTCAACCAGAAACGGAATGAAATGGACAGCCCCTTATAATTTAGGGCAGCCTTTAAATTCGAGATTTTGGGAGTCACAGCCCTCTCTTTCGTCCGATGGTAAAACTTTATATTTTATTAGTAACAGAAATAATAATTATGATATATGGGTATCGGAACTCGATGAGAATAATGAATGGAGCAATCCAGAAATGCTTGGACCAAATATAAATACAGGCGGTTATGAAGGTTCGGTTTTTATCCATCCTGATAATCAGACCTTGTATTTCTCTTCCGATGGTCATATTGGTATGGGAATGCTGGATATTTTTTATTCCCGCATTGATAGCTCAGGCCACTGGGGTGAGCCCATAAATATTGGTTATCCCATAAATACCCATAAATCGGAAAACAGTATTCTTATCAGTACAGATGGTGAACTTGCTCTGTTTGCCTCAGACAGACCGGAAGGTAATGGCGGACTTGATTTGTATGCATTTCAGCTTTATGAAATTGCGAGACCTCAGCCTGTTACATATATGAAGGGAGTTGTTTTTGATAGTGAGACTAAAAAGAAACTACAGGCAAGGTTTGAACTTATTGATCTCAAAACAGGCAAGATTGTTACACAGTCCTATTCAAATATGGGAAACGGTGAGTTTTTAGTCTGTCTTCCAACAAATAGTGATTATGCATTGAATGTGTCGAAAAATGGATATTTATTCTATTCTGAAAACTTCAACCTGATTGGTGAGCAAACCTTAACAGAACCCGAACATAAAGATATTCCATTGCAGCCAATCAAGGTCGGGGAGTCAGTAGTTTTGAAAAATATTTTCTTTGAAACAGATAAATTCGACCTTAAAAATAAATCAAGGATAGAGATTGATAAGTTATTTGAATTGCTAAATGAGAACCCTGAAATAAGAATTGAAATAAGCGGACATACAGATAACGTTGGATCTGAGATTTATAATGTGGAACTGTCGAAGAACAGGGCAAAGGCTGTTTATGATTATCTTATAGCTAAAGGGATAAATCCTGACAGGCTTTCATACAAAGGGTATGGTGAAGCAAAACCAATTGACACTAATGATACAGAATCCGGACGACATAGTAACAGAAGAACAGAGTTTAAGGTTGTAGGAAAGTAGTGTAAGCTGAAGGGTTTTCCTATATGCTTTATCTCAGTACAACAATTTGGTTTTAGTAATTTAAAAATCTGAGATTAGAGCTTATTTAATACGCGCTTAAATTTTTCGGTCATTTCAGTTGCAATCAATTGTAATGCAGGATTATTGATATCTCTCATGACAACTGAAGCATTGGTGATTGCAACCTCGATTTTTCCTTCTCCCTGGTCAATAATTGAAACATTACAAGGCAGGAGTGTTCCTATTTTGTCTTCCGACTGGAGTGCTCTTATGGTAAAGATTGGGTCGCAGGTACCTAATATCAAATACTTTTTGTAGTCAATATCAAGTCTCTCTTTTAGCATAGTCTCAACTCTGATATTTGTTATAATCTCGATGTTTTCTTCCTTAAGAAACTTAGTTATATCCTTAACAACTTCCTGAAAATTACTTTCGATAGTCTTGGTTAAGTAATAATTCATTTTATATAAATTTAATTATGAATCTTTAATTTTTATATCAAGCTTTTCCTGCATTTGCCTAAGGATCTCGATTTCCTTTTCTTCCTTTTTAGATAGCTTCCCTATTATGGTTTTATCTTCCAGCTCAATAATCTTCATCGAGATTTCATATCGTTGCCGTTTAAGTCTGTCAATTTTTTTCACCCTGCAAAAAAATATTAAGTTAAGACTTTTTTATTTTACTCTTTTTTTTCTTTTTCTTCTTTTTCCCAAATAACCATCTAAACCTGTTTGACTTGGTGTCCTGTTGGTAATATTTGGAGTGATAAACATAACCATATGAGGTTTTAGACAGCTTAAAATCATTAATAAGAACAGTAAAGTTTGATAAACTTTTTCTTTCAATATTTTTTAGATTCTCTGAGATCAACTCTTTAATAGTGAAATTTAATCTTGTTACGAAAATGCTGACC
>JAOZOC010000535.1:593-2932 GCA_029933495.1 Bacteroidales bacterium | reverse complement strand
AATCACCTGGTGGGATTCCTGGTATATGTCACCGGCTTATGAAAAAACAAAAGGTCATACGGTTGAAGTAATTAAGATGTTTATGGACGACTGGGGATTTGACGGACTAAAACTTGACGGACAACATATGAATGCCGTCCCCCCCGATTATAATCCGGAGCATAATCTGGAATATCCCGAGCAGGCAGCAGAGAAACTTCCAGATTTTTTCAGACTAATTTACAATACCGCACGTAGCATAAAAACCAATGCCGTTGTTGAACATTGCCCCTGCGGTTGTTGTATGTCATTCTATAATATGCAGACCACCAACCAGTTTGTAAGTTCCGACCCGGGGAGTAGTTGGCAGATTAGACAAAAAGGAATGGTTTATAAAGCTTTGGCCCCGGCTACCGCATATTATGGAGACCACGTTGAATTGAGTGACGGAGGAATTGATTTTGCATCAACAATTGGTATTGGAGGTGTTCCCGGGACCAAATTCACCTGGCCGAAGGATAATCCTGACGCCGAAGCATCATATTTGCTTACACCGGAAAAAGAAATTGAAATTATAAAATGGATAAAAATTTATAACGACAAGAAACTATCTCATTCAAAATATCTTGGAGATTTGTATGATATCGGATTCGATAAACCGGAAACACATGTTTTGAAAAATGGAGATACTCTTTATTATTCATTTTATTCGAAAAACTGGAACGGGAAAATTAAATTGCGCGGTCTTGACCCGGAAGAAACCTATGAAATCTTTGATTATGTCAACAACATTAGCTTAGGTGAAGTTAAAGGCAACAATCCCGATTTTGAGACAAAGTTCAAAAAGAATCTGCTGATTGAAGTTTATACGAAATAAATATCTCCTCAGTAAAATATAGGGTACTGCTTTTGCATTTATTCATTGCTATTTATTTTAAATTCAACGTTCCATTCTTTTCCTTTTATTTCTTTAATATTTCCACAGCCTTTATCAGTGAAAAATATCTCTTTCAAATTACTTAAATCAGCTTTGGTTATTTTTCGATGTATCAAAATAGGTTTTGATAGTTTATTCTTTTTTTGTTCTAATGAAAGAATTATCAAATGAATATATTTCTTCTCATTATTCCAACTATCTTTAAAATCATTAAACGATTTATAGAGTTTATTAAAAACGCCTGTTTCTTTTGCATTACACAATGTTCCTCTATCGGTATTATTTAGAAAATGAATAAAAGCACCGTTTTGTTCCTCTCTCAATAATTTTAAAATATCCTTTGCAATATTTTTAATTCCTGTATTTTTGTGTTTAAATTCAATATTTAAAATTCTTTTATACTTGTCTAATGCATTCTTAAACATACACATATCAAGCGATGCAGATGTTTTATGAATACCTGCATTTTTTACTATTTCCTTATAAGTTTCCCCAAACTTATATTTTTCTTTTGTTGGTGTTTCAATGGAATAAAACAAATCTTTATTTGCTTTCTTAAACTCCTCGATAAACAAAATACGAAGCTCTTGTTCCGAAATTCTATTTTTTAGTTTCGTTCCTTTGGCTTGAACTTTTTGTGGAAAAATAAGTTGTTCTTTTGAGCTACCACCATCTTTCTCATAATCCATATCTGATAAACGAGCTAAAACCTTTTTGCTTATTTTAATAATATCTACCATTATTAACTCTTTTTATATTCCGCACCCGGCTCTGCTGCCATATTTTGACTTTGCTCGATAGAACTTTTTAAATCTGCATCCTGAGCTTGCCGAAGGACTGCTTTTTCCCCAAAGGTGGCTGAGCTTGCCAAGTTGATTGTTGAGCTTGCCGAGTTGGTGGCTGAGCTTGTCGAAGTCACCTGCCCATTCATTAGCATTGGCAATAGCCAATCGCGTAAGGCGGTGAGTTGTTGGTTTTCTTGATTAATTAATACTTGTTTGTTTTGAATAGGATTTAATAATTTATCAAGTCTATTAACAAGTTCAATAGGTGGTATAACAATTCTACTTTGTTTTAGATGGTCTTGTGTTATATGACCCATTGTTGTTTTACGAAGTTCTGCAATCATTTTAAAGTGTTGCAAATACCATATTAATTGAAAATAGTAAAATGATTTAGGAAACTTATCAGATGTAACTTTAAAAATATGTTGATTTAACCCTCCTTTACCACCAGACCAAATAATAACTTCAAGAGAAGCTGACCAAGAAAATAAGATATCTCCATTATTTACAATTAATTTTTCGGGAATATTAGCCTTAACTCTTTCTGTATTTTCAGTAAAGCCATCACGCATTTCACGTATTTTTATAACAGGTAAATATTCTTCAGTAGTTGGTCTATATTTTTGACAAGCTAAACC
>JAOZOC010000535.1:0-583 GCA_029933495.1 Bacteroidales bacterium | reverse complement strand
TTGTATATGTCGCAATATCTAATAATGTCCCAACCTCCCAACCCGCAGGGATTTCCCGTTTTAGTTCTTCGTTGTAAACCATTTTACCTGCCTTCCTCAACTTCGTTTTCGGGGCAGGTAAACCGTTTTTAATTTTATTTGAGATTTTTTCTGTTTCTTCATTTATTAATTTCTCATACTCTCTTTTTAGCCAAGTTCTGCCATAGCCTGTTTTTAGTTCTTTTTCTCTTTTTGCTGCTTCTTCTTGACTGTCAAAGGCTTCGTAATGAATAATTCTTTTAGGTTTATGTGTTTTTGTCCAATCGGCTCCTTGACCAGTGTAATGCTCATAATATCTTCTATATAAGTCGTTTGTCATTCCTTTATAAAGAGTTCCATCCAAACATTCAATTATATATATAAACCACTTTTTACCATCAGGTAATGGCAAGCCTCCGGTTTGTGTATAAGTGCAGACAGATTTTATTTTTTTTGCTAAATCACTGTTTGAGTTTACCTGCCCCGAAGGACGATAGTCCGCAGGAAGGCAGGGAAAATCAAACTGCACAAACCAATAATCGTAAAGCGTTTTTGCCATTGCTTC
>JAOZOC010000001.1:27612-33706 GCA_029933495.1 Bacteroidales bacterium | reverse complement strand
GGTCTTGTCCTGAAAAAGATTGACAAACTTTGACGTAAATATAAGCCATTGTCAACATAACAAAGGCAGAATTAAAAACAGAGCTGATAAAGGTCAAATAGGGCTGACTAATCTCTCAACCTGACATCCAGATACCCACCAGAAAAGTAATAGCACGGCTCCTGACAATCGGATGATGTATATTTTACTTTCAGCTTTGATACATCAACAACTTTTATTATCTTATCACCCCGTTTGTATTTTGCGACAATGGAATACTCTTTGTCAACAGGCACATCCACCCAATAATCAGCCCAATAGGAGGTGTCAACATATTCAATATTGTTATCATTAAAATCACCCCTGTAAACAACAAGAGGAACATAAGGTTTTTCTGCATTGATAGTCATTACAACATTTAGCGGGCCCCATTCGGGACGGGTAGTATAGCAGTCGTTGCAGTCAATATCAGTTGGTCCATAGGGAACATCTCTCTCACATGACAGAAAAAAGAGTATTCCTGCCAGCAAAACCAAAGCAGATGCTATTTTATTAAAACTTAATCTCATAGTTTCGGAGGTGATTTAAGTTTTTCTTTATATTTGTTTGCACCAATTATATAACTTATCGAAAAGGTAATTCTGTGTGGTGAGATGTTGTCATTCTTAAAATCAAGGTACTGATAATTCAGCCTTACCTCGGCTTTGTCTATTCTCCAGAACAGTCCGGCTTTTGGAGCAAATTTTAATCTCGCTTTGGGCTTCAGACTGCTGCCGCGAAAACTGCCGTATGTATATAATAAATTACATCCGGCTGTTAATCCTCCATAATTATTGTATTTAATTTTGAAAAGCAGAAAGTACTTACTTAATCCCAGGTAAATGTACGACCTCTTTTCCCACATTTGATATTTTTCATTGTTTACATTTTTCAGAACAGTCCTCACCCAGGGGCGGGTCAGGAAACCCGCTTCCAGGTTAATCCAATATTTCGATTCAAAAACACCAATGTTTAATCCTGCAAGGAAATCCTTATTATTGAAATCCACTGTGATGCCGGGTTTTATGATATCAAATACAGGTCTGGCATTCAGAGTTGCTCCATTGGCAATTAGGAGCTCTTTGATCTGTTTGTTTCTGTATTTCGTTGCGAAAAACAATGGATTTTTATTGTTGCCGGTTTTTTCATTGGGATCGGCGCCATTTTCGAGTAAGATACTTACAGTTTCATAATTTCCGTTTATTATTGCCAGTGAAAGAGCAGACATACCAAAGTCATTCTTTTTATTTATCTCAGCACCATAATCAATGAGTAGTGAAGCAATATAGGGGAAGCCGTTCTGTGCAGCTATCATCAACGGTGTAAAGCCGTGCTCATCGGGGTAATTAATATCAGAATTATGTTCAAGTAATAAAACGACAGATTCGTAATTACCGTAAAAGACTGCAATGTGGAGGGCCGTATTTCCCTGCTTATCTTTAAAAAAAACATTTGCTCCGTAAAAAAGGAGCATATCAACCATAAGAGTGTCGTTATAGGCAACTGCATACATCAGTGGTGTGGCATGGTTGAGATCGGTTGAATTTATGTACGCTCCGTTTTGGATAAGGGTATCGGCGATAAAAACATGTCCTGCAATGACAGCACCCAATAAGGCTCCAATGCGGTTATACGGTTTTGAGTTAACTGATGCGCCGTTATGCAACAATAATTCAACAGCTTCCAAATGCCCGCTTTGGGCTGCATACATAAGGGGAGTAACTCCGTCAATAGTTTTTGTGTTGACGTTTGCCCCGTATTTCAGCAATGCTTCAATCATTGTTGTGTCACCTTTGGAAGCAGCCAGAATTAATTCAAAATCAGGTTCTGCAACAACATAAGAGGTGTCGGGCAGGATCAGCATTTTGGTGGTATCCTGCGCCAGTATAACAATTGATGAACACAGAAGTATCAACAAAAATAATATACCTTTTCTATCAACCATATAAGTACCAAATTGCTCTGCGAAAATAATCTAAAAAATCAAAGGTTGTAATATGAATAATTTTTTTAACTTTGCGCCCCTGGAACGAACGAAATTTGGTTAATGATAGACAGAGTTAAAGGTAGTGAGGATTTTGAATCCACAAGTTTTATTATTTTTCTCCATCACTGGAGGAAACCGTTACTAATTGTTACGGTTCTGGCATTTATTGCATCTGTCATCTTTTCCTCTCCATGGTTTATTACTCCCAAGTTTAAATCAACGGTGATAATGTTCCCGACTTCAACTAACTCAATTTCCAAATCGCTTCTTTCGGAAAACACAAATTCAAAGCAGGATATACTCCAGTTTGGGGAAGATGAACAGGCTGAGCAATTGTTGCAGATATTGAATTCAAACAGGATTCGCGACCGCGTTATTCTGAAATTTAATTTGATGGATCATTATGACATCAAACAAAATGAAAAATATAGATACACAAGGCTTTACAATGAGTATGAAGATAATATAAAGTTTAGCCGTACCGAATATATGGCAGTCAAGGTTGACGTTTTGGATAAAGATCCTCAGTATGCTGCCGATATTGCAAATACTATTGCCGACTTTTTGGATTCAACAAAGAATGCAATGCAGAAAGAGAGAGCGATTATGGCATTTAGGATTGTTGAAAATGAGTACATAAGTCTTAAGACCGAGGTTCAGGTGATGGAGGATTCTTTAACAAAGCTGCGCGTACTTGGAGTTTATGATTACGAGTCGCAGTCGGAGATGATAAATATGCAACTTGCGATAGAACTTGCAAAGGGGACAAATAAAAAAGGGATTAAGGCGTTAGAAGATAAGCTGGAGGTTCTTGCAAAGTACGGAGGCCCTTATGTATCAATCAGGGATGCACTGGAATATGAGAAAAAGCAATTGAGCCTTGTGAAGGCAAAGTTTGAAGAGGCAAAGATAGATGCAACGGAAGTTTTACCTCAGAAGTTCATTGTCAGCAAGGCATATAAGGCTGAAAAAAAATCATATCCGGTCAGATGGATTATTGTTCTTATATCAACCCTGTCAGCATTCTTGTTGGTAGTGCTTATTTTGGCTGTTCTTGACAGCTTGTCAAGATATAATAAAAAAAAAAGCCTGAAATTGATTTAAGTTTTCTCAATATTGATGAGAAGCTTGACAGAGTATTATCTTTATTTGCTTTTAAAGGTGATACGGAGGTTGGTAAGGTCAGAGATGTATCGAAAAGAGTAACAACAGAAAAACAGAATAGATCCCATAATTGGGCTTCATTTTTTAATATAAAAATAGATATGGAAAGTCAGTTTTATCAGATAAATATTTTGAAGCTTCTGCTAAAGTGGAAGACTCACCTCGCTGTGATTGTGGTTGCAGCAATAGTTTTATCGGCGATTTTTTCCGGTCCGTTTTTTATTACGCCAAAATATAAGTCGTTTGCTATAGTCTATCCGGCAAATACTTCCCCATATTCTGATGAAAGTGAAACTGAGCAGATGCTTCAGGTTATGCAATCACGTGAAATAATTGATAGCGTAATTAATAAATTTGACCTTGCAGAACATTATGATATTGATGAATCATATGAATATTTTTATACCACAATGATGTATGAATGGTCGCAAAATGTCAGCATTGGAAAAACACCTTATGAGGGTGTTGAGATTGATGTTATGGATGAAGATCCGCAAATTGCCGCCGATATTGTAAATGCAATTATTGATTTTTACAATATGAAGATTAAGAGTATGCATGAAGCGAAATTTCATGAGGTTGTGACAATGTATAGGCGCTCATTGACAAAGAAAAATTTTTATATCGATAGTCTTGAAAATAGATTCAGAGAGCTGAGTGTAAAATATGGGTTGCTTGATTACGAAAGCCAGTCGCGTGAGGTGTCACGTGGTTATCTGGGGACAGTTGATGGTGCTTCAAGAATAAATAAAAAGGAAGTAGATAAGATGAAGCAGAATATTGAAGATAAAGGTGGAGAAGCTATCTTGTTGAAAGAATTAATTGAAAATGAAGCCGGAGCCTATACAAAATTGAAACAGGAATATGAAAAGGCCTGTATGGATTATGACAGACAGTTTTCATATACAAACGTGGTTACGAAACCTTATGCTGCAGATAAAAAGGCTTCTCCTGTCAGGTGGTTGATCGTTGTTATATCGGCTTTGGCAGCGTTTTTCATCTCATTCATTGTTATTCTGGTTCTTGAAAACTACAAGGGAATGTCGAAAAAAGCCTGATTGGATAACTAAATTATACAACCTTGACAGAAAGAAGTAAATTAATATGGGTCTATCTGATCGCACTGCTCTTTATACTATTCAATTCGTATCTGATTATTAAGGAGTTTTACTGGGGTGCTTTCCTCCCTGTGGTGATATTTATCATACTTCTTTATTTTATCTCACTTGATAAGGTTCTGCTTTTAATTACATTTTTAACTCCCATTGCAATAACTTTAAGGGATACAGATATGGGGCTGGGTGTGTCATTACCCACTGAGCCATTGATGTTTGGGGTTCTGGTATTTTTTATTATCAAGCTTTTATACGAGGGGAGCTATGACAGGAGGGTGCTTAAGCATCCGGTTACAATAGCTATAATGATAAATCTTATTTGGTTGCTTTTTACCAGCATAACAAGTGAGATGCCTGTTGTTTCATTCAAGTTTCTGTTATCCCGACTGTGGTTTGTTGTCCCGTTTTATTTTGTAGCTGTTATTCTCTTTAAGAATTATGGAAAGATCAGATCATTTATTTGGCTTTATATTATCCCGCTGACCGGAGTGATTATTTATACGATGTATCACCATGCACTTCATGGGTTTGATGAAGATTCGGGTCACTGGGTAATGACTCCCTTTTATAACGATCATACAGCATACGGCGCTGTTTTGGCAATGTTTATTCCGGTACTTTTTGGTTTTTCAATTGATAAAAAATATAGTGCAGGCACCAGGACTATTTCCGGTATCTTTTTTATTATCTTTATTGTTGCCATCATATTGTCATACAGCAGGGCCGCCTGGCTAAGCCTTGCTGTTGCAGCAATGGTAATGGTGCTGGTATTGTTAAAGATTAGATTTCGGTGGATACTTGTTACCGGGGTCTTATTCTTTGGATTATTTTTTACATTTCAGCAGCAGATATTTGAAAAACTTGAACGTAACAAGCAGGACTCATCTGCAAATTTTGTAGAGCATGTCCAGTCAATTGCCAACATAACATCTGATGCTTCCAATCTGGAGAGGATAAATCGCTGGCAGTCAGCATTACGATTGTTCAGGGAGAGGCCATTCTGGGGCTGGGGACCAGGAACCTATCAGTTCATATATGCGCCGTTCCAGATGTCGAGAGAGAAAACAATTATCAGTACTAATGCAGGTGACAGGGGTAATGCACACAGCGAATTTATTGGCCCGCTGGCTGAGACTGGAGTTATTGGAGCCTTATCGGTAATTCTATTATTTGGTCTTGTCATTTACAGAGGACTTAAACTTTATGCCTCCTCGCAGAATAAAGAGGTCAGGTTGCTTACTTTGTCAGTTTTATTAGGTCTGATATCCTATATTGCACATGGTTTTCTGAATAATTTTCTTGATACTGATAAGGCATCTGTTCCTTTTTGGGGATTTATTGCAATTCTGGTTGCTCTCGATATTTATCATAACAATAAAAATGAAATAACTACGTAGTAATATTATTTGAAGTTTATTTTAAAAAAAACAGGAAATATACTTGGTTGTTAAATTATTTTGTATATTTGCACCGCATTTTGATTCCCTATTTCGTTTTTTTCATTGGTCTTCGAGAAAAATAACTTATAATATAACTTGTGGGAGATTATAGGAAGAATAACAAATTCAATTAAAGGATAATTCCAGGAAAAAATAATAATAAAATAGTCTAAACTGTTCTGACTTTGATAGAAGTAGAATCAGATATTTGAAAACAAATTTTAACTTAACATGTACGATATTATTGAACTTAACGGGAAATTGGTTCCCGAATTAAGAGAAATTGCAAAAAAGCTGGACATTAAAAAGTTTGAAGCTTTAAAAAAACAAGAACTTATCTATAAGATATTAGATCATCAGGCACTGAATCC
>JAOZOC010000001.1:0-27512 GCA_029933495.1 Bacteroidales bacterium | reverse complement strand
ATAAGACCTCCGAAAGATGGTGAAAAATATTTCCCTCTTATTAAGGTTGAAAAAATTAATGGTAAACTCCCCGAAGAGATTCGTGACAGAATACCGTTTGATTTTCTTACTCCTTTGTTCCCGGAAACCAAATTTACTTTGACAGGACATAAGCAAAACTCTATGTCAACAAGGATAATTGATATGTTTTCGCCAATAGGTAAAGGGCAAAGGGGATTAATTGTTGCCCAGCCAAAAACAGGTAAAACTGTTCTGCTGAAGGAAGTCGCTAATGCGATTGCATCAAATCATCCTGAAGTTTATCTGATTGTCTTGTTAATTGATGAAAGACCTGAAGAGGTTACTGATATGGCAAGAAACGTAAAAGCTGAGGTTATTGCATCTACTTTTGATGAACCTGCTGACAGACATGTTAAGATTGCAAACCTGGTTCTTGAGAAAGCTAAAAGAATGACGGAATGTGGTCATGATGTTGTTATACTCCTTGACTCAATAACACGTTTGGCAAGAGCATACAATACTGTTGCTCCTGCATCAGGAAAGGTGCTTTCAGGAGGTGTTGAAGCAAATGCGCTGCAAAAGCCAAAACGCTTCTTTGGTGCTGCAAGGCAGATTGAAAACGGTGGATCGCTGACAATCATTGCAACTGCACTTACTGAGACAGGCTCAAAAATGGATGAAGTTATCTTTGAGGAATTTAAAGGTACAGGTAATATGGAACTTCAGTTAGACAGGAAATTGTCGAACAAGCGTATTTACCCTGCTATCGATATCGTTGCTTCCAGTACCAGACGTGAAGATCTGCTTGTTGAAAAAGAACAATTGCAGCGTATCTGGATACTCAGAAATCATCTTGCTGATATGAATCCGCTGGAAGCTATGAATTTCCTGAAAGACAGGATGAAATTTACAGATACTAATGAAGAGTTCCTCGTCTCGATGAATGGATAGGAACTAACATTTTATATAAATTAGTAAAAAGCCCCTTTCGTTTTGGTTGGGGCTTTTTATTAGTCATGCTTTTCTCGTAACTTAATTCTTGCCGTTTGTTATTTTAGCAATTCCCATATTTTGAATAAACCATAAACAGGATTACTTAACCCATATAGTATCTGTTTTACAACAGAACCCGTTTCCCCAAATCCTCAAAATTAATTCCGTCAAAATCGCCTGAACTCATCATCAGCAGGTTTTTGTTTTTCCAATCAATCTTCAATAGGTCATTTAGTAATTGTGATGAATCGGTATAGACTTCAATTGCAGGATTATCAAATGCTTCCTTAACCTGCTCCTTGGTTATTGCAGGAAGTCGCTTCAGCTTGATTGCATGAGGGTTAAAATAGACTTTTGGTATGTCAATATTATCCATACATCCTTTGTAATGACTTAAAAACTTTTCGCTAAGACTGCTATATGTGTGAAGCTCGATACAGCTTACAAGTTTTCTGTCAGGAAATTGCTGCTTAACAGCATTGTTTGTGGCTATTAATTTTGATGGTGAGTGGGCAAAATCTTTAAAAACTGTTGTAAACTCATTTTTTGCAACCAGCTCAAGTCTTTTAGATGCACCTGAAAAAGATGAAATTGCCTCAAAAAAATCATTATCATTAATGCCGAGTTCATTGCACACCAGCCTTGCACCGTTAATATTCATGAGATTATGCTCGCCAAATACTTTCAGCGGAATTTTTTCGCCGTTATTTATTATGTATGTGATTCCTTTTTCGATAGTGTGTTCTGGAATGGCGTAGGGTAGTTTTATTATATCTTTCCTGGCAGACTCTCCTATCTTCCTGACATTTTCATCCTCTTCGCAGTATATCAAAGAACCATTTGTAGCAATTTCATCGGAGAAAATTCTGAATTGTTCAATATAGTTTTCAAAAGTGGGGAAAACATTGATATGGTCCCAGGCTATTCCGCTAATAAGTGCAATGTCGGGTTTGTATAGATGGAATTTTGGCCGGCGGTCGATAGGCGAAGTAAGATATTCATCACCTTCGAGAACTATTATGCCTGCATCTTTAGTAAGTTTTACCATAACCTCAAAACCTTCAAGCTGAGCACCAACCATATAATCGCAATTAATGCCTCGGTGTTGTAAAACGTGAAGTATCATTGAGGTTATTGTCGTTTTTCCGTGGCTTCCGCCAATTACCACTCGCTTTTTGTCTTTCGATTGCTCATATAAATATTCAGGGTATGAAAAGATTTTTATTCCCAGCTCTTCTGCTATTTTTAGCTCGGGATTGTCTTGCTTTGCGTGCATTCCAAGAATAACTGCGTCAAGGCCGGAATGTATCCTTGCAGGATACCAGCCTTCTGACTCTGGTAGTAAACCGTATTTTTTTAACCTTCCTTTAGAGGGTTCAAAAATCTCATCATCCGAGCCTGTTACCTTGTATCCCTTTTTGTGCAATGCTATCGCCAGATTGTGCATTGCGCTTCCACCAATTGCAATAAAGTGAACTTTCATAAGCATCAATATTATTCTCGTATTCAGTTATTATTTTATTCGAATAGAACCATTTTACAAAAGTATGATTTATTGTCTTGATTTTTTGATATTATATTCAAAGTGCGAAAATTATCAGGTTGTTAATAAATCTTTTTATTTGAATGAAATTTTGAATTAAATTTGCAGACTAATGTGGGAAGTAGAGATTAAAGAATATTGTAACCGATTCAAGGGTGCCACTCCTCAGGAAGTGCTTGAGTTTTTTCTGAGTGAATTTAAGGGGCAAATTGCTTTTGCAACAAGTCTTGGTCTGGAAGATCAGGTTCTGACACATATGATTACTTCCATTTCTCCTGATACAAAAATATTTACGCTTGACACCGGCAGGCTTTTCCCTGAGACTTATGACCTTATTGACAAGACGAACAGCAGGTTCAGGATAAAAATAGATATCTATTTTCCTGATACAGCTCATGTCGAGAAAATGGTAAAGGAAAAGGGGATAAATCTTTTTTATGAAAGTATAGAGAATCGGAAATTATGCTGCGAGATTCGCAAAATTGAGCCTCTGCATCGTGCTATGGCTGGTTTAGTAATGTGGATTACAGGCCTTCGCGGGGAACAATCAACAACGCGACAAAACAATAAACTTATTGAGGTAGATGAGAATAATCACGGGCTGCTGAAGTTAAATCCATTAATAAACTGGACAGAAAAGCAGATTTGGGATTATTTGGAAGAATATGATATACCATTTAATAAACTCCATAAGGCCGGATATCCAAGTATTGGTTGCCAGCCTTGCACACGTGCAATAAAGCCTAACGAAGATATACGTGCCGGCCGTTGGTGGTGGGAGCTGGAAGGCCACAAAGAGTGCGGGCTTCACGAAAGATAAAATAAAAATCCCCGATGGAAACCTCGGGGATTTTTATTTTATTCAATTATCAAATTCCATCCGTGCTTATCTTCTATTTCACCCTCCTGAATTCCTTTTAATGTTTGATACATTTTTGTTGATATAGGACCAGGTTTCCCATCAGCGCAATATTTATATTCTTGTCCCGTATCACGGTCAACAATTCTTTTTATTGGAGAAATCACAGCAGCAGTACCACAGGCTCCTACTTCATCAAACTCTTCCAGTTCTTCTTTCAGCACCGGGCGCAGTTCGACCTTCATTCCCATATCTTCAGCAATTTGTCTGAGACTTTTATTTGTGATTGAACGGAGAATAGTTTTTGAATCAGGGGTAACATAGCTGTTACCTTTTATTCCAAAGAAATTGGCCGGACCTGCTTCATCAATATATTTGCTCTCTCTTGAATCGAGGAATAAAACAGTTGCAAAGCCCTCCTTTTTAGCTCTGTCTGCCGGTTGCAAACTTGCAGCATAGTTTCCGCCAACTTTATACTGACCTGTCCCGTGAGGAGCAGTTCTGTCAAAATCATGAATAATCTGTACATCAACAGGATTGAAACCCTCTTTAAAATATGGTCCGACAGGTCCGGCAAAAATCATAAACAAATATTCATCGGCAGGTTTAACACCAACTTGCGGCCCTGAACCAATTGTAAGGGGACGTAAATACAATGCAGCCCCAAGTCCCGGAGGAGGTATGTACTTCTCATTTAGTTTTATAACTTTGATCATCATCTCTTTGAAAAGCTCCAGTGGAGGTTCTGCCATCATAATTCCCCTGCAGGATTTTTGCATCCTTTTTGCGTTTTCTTCCCAACGGAATACTCTGATTTTCCCGTCTTTTCCCCTGAACACTTTCATCCCCTCAAAAGCTTCCTGTCCGTAATGTAATGCAGTAGCTGCAATATGAATATTAATGTATTCGGATTGAGAAACCTCTACATCACCCCATTTGCCGTTTCTGTAATAGCATCTAACATTATAATCAGTTTTAAAATAACCAAATGGTAATGTGCCCCAGTCTATATTTTCCATTATTTTATATTTTTTTGTTTAACAATTTTTGATTTTTTTGAACAGTGCTAAATTATAAAGAATTGTTTATTTACCAACTATTGAAATGAGAATAAATGTAATATTTTTAATAAAATTTGATAATTAATGCATCATCATCTTTTCGTGAGGTACTAACATCTTTTCAGGAGGGCTAACATAAGGTATCCCAAGGTGAAGACCACGAAGGATAAAAAGAATTCCGATAATAATAATAAATACCGGTATTACTTTTCTGATTTTGTTTCGCATGCTAATGCTTATTGTGTGGCCAATCAGGTTAAGACTGAGCATAATTGGAATGGTTCCAAGACCAAAAAGTATCATATAAAGTGATCCCGAAAGAATACTTCCGCCAACAATAGCAAGGGCAATGGCAGCATAAACCGGCCCGCAGGGTAAAAGCCCGTTTAATAATCCGATAAAAAAAAGTGACGGATATGTACTCTTTTTAAAAAGTTTGCGGAATGCAGAAATCATTTTTCCGACATAAGAGTACATAATACGGTCGATATATTGCTTTTGATGGAATAATACAGGAAAGAGAACAGAAAGAATCATCACTATTCCAACAATGATAGATACCCAAGATTGAAAACCTGACATTTTAAAACCCTTACCCAGCAATCCGAAAATTGCACCTAAAAAGCCGTAGGTTATTGTTCTGCCAAAATTATAGAGCAGGCTGCTTATCACTTTTGAGTACCAGGTATTCCTTTTTAGTGGTAATGCAATAGCAATAGGGCCACACATGCCAATGCAATGAAAACTGGTGAAAAATCCAAAAACAAGAGCGGCTATGTAAAATTCAATATTTCCAGTCATTACTTTTTATTTTTCTGAGCCAATGTGTAACTTTGTTTAACAGCTTAATTAATATAAATTCCATCTTCCTGATAATATTCTGTATCTCCATATTTATAATCAATCTTCACGGTGTATTTTCCTGTATGGAGTTTTTCAATTGGAATGCTAATGCGTCCGGTTGTGTCAGGGTTTATGCTGATATTAATATCAAAGTCAGGGTTAGAAGGACGGTATATTTGAATAGTACCCTCAACACTATCAGGATTGAAGAAGGTCTGAAAAGTTATTGAAAGATACTTTTGTCCAAGGTCAATCTTTATTTTTTCGTCCAGTTTTTTTGCATTTGCTGTCTTATCTAATTTTTTCTGATATTCCAATGACAATTGGTAATACTCATCTTCAACAAGTGGATTATCCTGAAGTGTAGTCATATAGAAAAAAATACTTAGCATTATCATAAACAAAGCAGTAGCAATAAACAGTTTTGTTCCCCAGTTCCATTTTATTCTCATAATAAATGAAATTTAGCCACAGTAGACTAATAAAGACTACTGTGATTTGTTATTAATTAAGATTTCGTGGTGAAATAAATGTCACCTGATAGTTATCAATTAGTTTGCCGTCAGCATATAATCCAAATGTTAGAATTATATTTGGCGAAGTAAGTAGCGAGTTATTCAATACAACCAGAAATTTGCTTTTGCCTATTTCTCCTTTTTCGACTACAAGCTCATCAGATATCATAACTATTTCCCCCTCAGGGCTCAACAATTTAATCTCAACATTGTGAGTCTTGCGAGTTTTATTTACCAATTCAATCTCATATATATTACTGTAGCTGTTTTCTCCATATTTTTGGAACAAAGTTCCTCGCTGTCGCAGTATTGTTGTCTCGAAGTCACTTCTCATAAACATCATTGTGCTAACAACACCAAGCAGAATGACAAGTACAATGGAATAGGCAATTGTTCTTGTGTTCCAGAGTTTGTGCGTGTGCTCAGTAATTCCTTTTTCTGAATCTAATCTGATCAGGCCGCGAGGTTTGTTTATTCGGTCCATTACTGCATCGCAGGCATCAACGCAAGCAGTACAGTTAATACATTCTAATTGTGTGCCGTTACGTATATCAATTCCTGTTGGACAAACCACCACACAACTTTTACAGTCGATACAATCACCTTCCGACGATTTATCTTTGCTTTTAAGAGGATTGTGTTTCCCGCGTGGTTCACCCCTTATATAATCGTAGGCCACAATCATTGATTTGTCATCAAGCAGTGTTCCTTGTAGCCTTCCATAAGGACAGGCAATAGTACAAACCTGCTCACGGAAAAAGGCAAAAATAAAATAGATTGCCCCGGCAAATATTAACAAAGCAATAATGAATGAGATATGAGAACTAATATCTGCAAAATATAATGTCAGAGTCTCAAGACTGAAAACATATGCTGCTGAAGTGAATGCAATGGCAAATGCCATTAAATAAAAGATGATCTGTTTTAATGTCTTTTTCCAGATCTTTTCAAAATTCCAATTCTGCCTGTCAAGTTTTTTTTGTTTGTTGTAGTCACCTTCTATAATGTACTCAACTTGCCTGAAGAAAAACTCCATAAAGACAGTTTGCGGACAGCCCCAACCACACCATAACCGGCCATAAACAACAGTAAACAGGATTATAAAAACAATAAATGTGATTAGCGATAATACTACAAGATGGAAATCCTGAGGCCAGAATATTGTGCCGAAAATAATAAACTTACGTTCAAGCACGTCAAAAAGAAAAATCGGGTCACCCTTATATGATATAAAAGGTCCGATAAAAAAGATTACTAACAGAACAAATGAAAATGCTTTTCTGTAATTATAAAATTTCCCTTTAGGTTTTTTAGGATATATCCAGACTCTTTTACCGTCTTCACTAACCGTTGTTAACTTATCTCTGAAGGAACCATGGTGACCTTCTCCATTATTATCACTCATATCTATAATATTTAGTTGTATTCAATGTAATATGATATGGTTAAAAAATTTGGCTATGGGATTTATACCATAGCCAAATAATTCTTAATAATTTATATTGTTAATATGGCCAATCCATTTGTTCTCCTTCGGGAGCTTTTGGATTAGCCGGAGTTGTTCCGTGCATTGTGATAATATAACTCAATACTTCAAGGCGTTTTGTTGGAGAAAGCTGGTCTTTAAATGGAGTCATTCCCTTCTCAAGAACACCATTGGTTACAATTTTATACATGTCGTCCATAGAGTTACCATGAATCCAGTAATCATCGGTGAAATTCGGTCCAACAAGACCACCGCCATCAGGTGTATGACAAACAGCACAATTTTTATCATAAATATCTTTACCTGAAGAAATAGATGCGTCGTCGGTAAGAACTTTGATTTCAAATGATGCTGCATCAGCTTGTTGAGATGGAAGGCTTGCAATTTTTGCCATTTCCATTTCATACTCTTTGTTTTGATTCATGTCATCCGATTTAAATACCCATAGCCTTATCAGATATATAACTCCAAATACAATAGTAATATAGAAAAGCCATTTCCACCAGGGTGGGAGGTCATTATCAAGTTCCTGAATGCCATCATATTCATGATCAGCTAACAGGCGTTCGTTTGTGAGAGTATCAATCTCATATTCTGGTTTTTGTATTTTATGTTTATTGTTCTCATTATTTTCCATAACGATATTTTTTTAATTAGTTTTTGAAATTTCTTCATCACTATCATGAAGAGGCATGTTTTTATATTCGTCTATATCTTCTTTTTTCATCCTTAAAACCCCAACAATAATAATAACGAGTAAGATAAAAAATAATACTGTATTGATGGTTGAAATGTCAACCAGCCAGGGAACATTTTTTATAAATTCTGCTGCAATTTTTGACATTATAAAATTAATTTACAGTGAATTCAGGTTCCTTAATATTTCCCAATCGTTGAAGATACGCAATTAATGCAATAATCTCTTTTTGGTCTTCAACATCAATACCACCTTTTCTTAAACCATCAGCAATAATATGCGCCTGAGCTTTCAGTTTATCATTTGCTATTTGGTCAAATCCTTCAGGATAAGGAACGCCAAGTCTTTGCATAGTTCTTATTTTAGCCGGCGTTGAATTTATGTCCAAATCCTGTGTAGCCAACCAATGATAAGGTGGCATAATAGATTGAGGATTTAGATTCTGAGGATTAACCAAATGTTCGTATTGCCATGAGTCAGGTTTATAAAGCTTTCCTCCTTTAACTCCTTCGCGAGCCAAATCCGGGCCAGTACGTCTTGACCCCCACAGGAATGGATGGTTATATACAAACTCACCTGTTTTAGAATACTCACCATAGCGTTCAACTTCTGAACGGAATGGGCGAATTTGTTGAGAATGACAGCCAACGCAGCCTTCCCTGATGTATATGTCACGTCCCTGCAATTCCAGCGGCGTGTATGGGTCAATATTTATAGTTACTTCAGGGTGATTATTAAAAGGTCCGATAAACATAGGTATAAATTCAACCAGACCACCTATTAATATAACAATAAGAGCCCAAACTGTAAAAGCAATTGGTTTGCCTTCAATCTTTCGGTGATTTAACCATCCCTTATGATCATCGCTTTTACCAACTTCCCGTTCGCCTTCAGCATCCTGGAATCTAATAAACTTACCTGCCTTTGCGGTCATAATCAGGTTATAAACAGCAATTAAAGAACCGGTAAGATATAGTGTGCCACCAAGGGCTCTAAGGGCATGCATTGGCCTTATCTGAACATATGTTTCGAGGAAGTTTGGATACTTAAGATAACCTTCTACTGTAAACTGCTTCCACATTAAAGCTTGTGTGAATCCTGCGAAATAAAGTGGAATGGCGAAGAAAAGCATTCCTAGTGTTGCAAGCCAGAAATGTGTATTAGCCAGCGAGCGGGAGTATAATTTAACTCCGTATAATTTTGGAAACATCCAGTAAAGCATACCGAAAATAAGCATTCCGTTCCAGCCAAGCGTTCCAATATGAACGTGTGCAATTGTCCAGTCAGTAAAGTGACTGATTGCATTTACAGTTTTCAGTGAAAGCATTGGTCCTTCAAATGTTGACATGCCGTAAGCCGTAATACCAACCACAAAAAGTTTTAAAACAGGATCCTCTCTTACTTTATCCCAGGCACCTCTTAATGTTAACAGCCCGTTTATCATACCTCCCCATGAAGGAGCTATCAAAGCAATAGACATCACAGTTCCTACAGCTTGTACCCAGTTTGGTAAAGCCTGATACAAAAGATGGTGAGGGCCTGCCCATATATATAAAAATATGAGAGTCCAAAAGTGAATAATTGACAACTTATATGAATAAATAGGCCGGTTAGCTGCTTTAGGAACAAAATAGTACATCAACCCAAGCATTGGAGTTGTAAGGAAGAATGCAACAGCATTATGACCATACCACCACTGAACCATTGCGTCTTGTGCCCCATGGAAAAAGGAATAACTTTTTGTCAGGGAAACGGGTAATTCAAAGGAGTTAAAAATATGTAGCACTGCAATTGTTACAAATGTTGCAATGTAAAACCAAATTGCAACGTAAATATGTTTGGTCCTTCTCTTTATCATTGTTCCGATAAGATTGACTCCAAAAGCAACCCATACTAATGCAATAAGGATATCAATAGGCCATTCAAGTTCTGCATACTCTTTTGAAGTTGTAAAACCCAAGGGAAGAGTAATTGTTGCAAGAACAATAATTAGCTGCCATCCCCAGAAATTAATTTTTCCGAGTGCCTGACTCCACATAGGTGTTTTTAACAGTCGTGGAGTTGAGTAGTACACTGCAGTAAAAATACCATTACCCACAAATGCAAAAATTGCTGCATTAGTATGCAATGGCCGTAACCTTCCAAAAGTAAGATATTGCAATCCCAGGTTCACAGAGGGATAAAGCAATTCAAAGGCGGCTGTCAGGCCGACAATAAAGGCTGTTACTCCCCACAAAATGGTTGCATTCGCAAAGCATTTTGTAATTTTGTTGTCATAAGTAAATTTTTCAAGTGCCATAAAAATTTGTTTTTATTTGTAAATGGAATTTGTTCTATTCTCCTTATTCTTTTGTTGTTTTCTCTGTTTCTGTTGATTTGGATTCTGAGTGGTCTGTTTTTTTGTGGTCATCAAATAAAATTCTTACAGAGGGAGAATAACTATCTTCATATTGTCCTGATTTGACTGACCAAATAAATGCGGCCAGAAATAAACCAGCAACAACTACCCCAATGATAACCAATAGGAAAATTACAGACATCTTAATTATTAATTTAGGTAATCAGCTACAAAAATAGGTAAATATAAATAATTAACAAGTTTTTAACACTTTTATTTATAAATATTTCTAAACTAGTTCTTGAAAGTCTTTGTTGAGAAAAATGAAACATTAAATGTAGCAAAGGCTACAACTGAAATTGAACTAATCGGCATTAGGATAGCTGCAAAAACCGGAGTAAGTAATCCGGTAACAGCAAAATATATTCCGAAAATATTGTACAGAAAAGAGATAAGGAAACTAACTTTAACAATGTTGAGGCTTGTATTTGTGAATTTAATAAATTTATCTAAATCTTTAAACCTCTTCGACTCAAGGATTGCATCGCATGCCGGTGAGAAATGATATATATCATCAGCAATGGTAATCCCTACATCACTTTCATTAAGTGCACCGGCATCATTCAATCCGTCTCCAATCATCAAAACGCTTTTTCCCTGCTTTCTTAATTCCTGGATATATTCAAGTTTGTCTGTTGGAGACTGGTTAAACCTAAGGACTGTGTCCATTCCGAAAAGCTTTTCCAGATTAGCTTTTTCCGATTCATTGTCGCCGGTAATAAGGTGAAGATCATTAGTTTTTTTTAGGTTTTCAATAACCTCAGGCAAGCCTTCACGATAGCGGTTTTCCATCTGAAAAAGCCCAAGAATTCTATCTTTATAATAAACATAAACCTCTGTCTTTAAGCTTTCATTTTTATCATCTTTGCCTGTGACAAATTTGCGGGAGCCTACATTCATTTTAATTCCGTTCACATTTCCAGAAATTCCCATTGCAGGTATTTCAATAAAATTCTCAACCTCATAATAGTTCTCTCCTTCAAGGTTTTGAAATAAAGCAGCACTCAGAGGATGAGTTGAATGACGCACAAGCGATTTTATCATCAATATCATCTCCTCATCCAAATCCTCACCGACAAATTCAATCTTCATAGCCTTGCTATGAGTAATTGTTCCGGTTTTGTCAAATACGATTGTTGTCACTTGATGCAGCTTCTCTATTACCTCTGTCTTTTTTAGGTAGAAGCCTTTTCTTCCAAACTGCCTCATCGTGCTGCCAAAGGAAAAAGGAACTGTTAGTGCGAGGGCACACGGACAGGCAACAATAAGAACCGATGTGAATGCAAACAGAGCCACTGAAGGATCATTGAAAAGCCAGAAAATGCCGGCTGCTGCTGCTATAGAAAGGATTATTACAGTAAAATACTGACTGACATTATTTACCAGGTCATTAAGCCTGGAGTCTGATTTGTCAGAAGTACTATCCTGATTCCAAAGCTGTGTAAGATAGCTCTGCTCAATATCTTTGTTTATCTCAAGTTCAATTGCACTCCCAACCTGTCTGCCACCTGCAAATACCGATTCGCCCTTGTGCTTTAATACAGGCAATGACTCGCCTGTAACAAAACTATAATCAATATTACCATCACCATTTATCAAAACAGAATCGGCAGGAATGAGTTCCATATTACGAACAAGTATATGGTCGCCCGCTTCTAATTTTTCAAGAAGGATAACATTCTCTTTATTGTTTTCGATTTTAGTAACGGCAATAGGGAAATATGATTTATAGTCCCTCTCAAATGAAAGAGCCTGGTAGGTTTTGCCCTGATACCATTTTCCAATCAGCAGGAAAAAGACCAGCCCTGCAAGCGAATCAAGATAGCCGATTCCGGTTCCTGAAATTACATCGTAAGCACTTTGCAGAAACAGAGTTGTGATACCAATAGCTATTGGAAGGTCTATGCTGATAATTTTGTGCTTCATGCTTTTTATTGCAGACAAAAAATAATCGTTGCTGCAATAGACTACAACAGGAATTGAGACTATCAGGCTCATCCAGCCAAAAAAACCGATAAAATTTTCTCCCAGGAACTCACCTCCGGGAAGATATTCAGGAATATTATAGAACATTACATTCATCAGCACAAAACCGGTAATGCCGATTTTCAGAAGTAGTGTTTTATCATTTTTACCTCTTTTGTCTTTATCAAGACTGTCGAGTGTTATTTCAGGAACATAATGGATCGATGCAAGTAACTCGGCAATCTGCCGTAACGAAATTTCATCCTCCTTAAATGTGATATAATTCTCCTTTTTTGGAAAATTAACTGAAGAGTGAATAATCCCGGGATGCAAGGTGTTCAGGTTTTCGAGCAGCCAAATACAGGAGGCGCAATGAATACCAGGAACAAAGAATGTAACTTTACCTCTGCCACTGTCTGAAAAATCAAGGAGTTTTTCTTTGACCTCTTCCAGATCGAGAAATGCATACTTATCACCAACATCGTGAGTCTCAACCCTGATTCCAGGCATTTTCTCAATCTCATAATATTGCTTCATTTCACTTTGATTGAGAATCTGGTAAACAGTTTTGCAACCATGACAGCAGAATGGCTTGTCATTCCACATAACAGGATTTCTGCCGCAATCTTCACCACAATGTATGCAAGGTAGTCCCATATGAAAAATTTGCGCAAAGGTATGAAAGAAATCAGGATAATATTTTCAAACTTAATTTCTTTCGTTAAAAAAGTTTTCAGTCAGGAATTAAAGCAGCCCCAGCTCCAGTTTTGCCTCTTCCGAAAGATAATCTTGTGTCCAGGGTGGGTCGAAGGTTATCTCCACTTTCACATCTTTTATGCCCTTAACTCCATTTGCCTTTTCTTTTACTTCGGCAGGAAGCGATTCGGCAACAGGGCAGTTTGGGGTTGTGAGCGTCATTAAAATATGTGCATTGAAATCATCATCAATATTTATTTCGTATATCAATCCCAAATCATAAATATTTACGGGAATCTCAGGATCATATATTGTCTTTATTACCTGCAAAATTGCATCGGCCAGTTGATTTTTTTTCTCTTTTATGTCCATAGTTATTTACTCATTTTTGCTTTAAAAGCCAGTGCATAAAGTTTCATCTGTTTTATCATTGATGTCAGTCCATTGGAGCGGGTGGGGGAGAGGTGCTCTTTCAAACCGATCTTGTCAAGAAAACTTAGATTGGCATTAATAATGTCATCTGGAGTTTGGTTTGATAAAACTCTTATTAACAGACTGATGACCCCTTTTGTGATTATTGCGTCACTATCGGCTTTAAAAATGACCTTCCCGTCTTTCATTTCTGCTGACACCCATACCTTAGACTGACAACCAGAAATGAGATACCTGTCTGTTTTCAATTTTTCGTCAATAACAGGCAGCGATTTACCCATTTCAATCAGATAATTGTATTTATCCATCCAGTCATCAAACAGACCAAACTCTTCTACTAATTGATTTTCTATTTCCTCTATTGTCATTTTTTACTTTTTTTTGATAATCTATCCAAACATTTCCTGAACAGTCAGAATTGCTTCTGCAAATTTATCAATCTCATCCTTTGTGTTGTACATTGCAAATGATGCTCTTATTGTTCCCGAAATACCAATGCTGTCAATTAATGGTTGTGCACAATGATTGCCTGTCCTGACTGCAATTCCGAGTTTATCAAGTATTGTTCCTGCATCATACTGATGGATGCCGTCTAATAGAAAAGAGATTACCCCAGATTTGTTACTTGCTGTTCCATAGCTTTGTAATCCATCAATTAATGATAGTTTTTCTATCGCATATTTTAAAAGTTCCTCTTCATAATCATAGATGATATCAAGACCTGTGGCAGAAAGATAATTTAATGCAGCCTGAAGTCCTATTACCCCACCAACATTGGGAGTGCCTGCTTCGAATTTAAATGGTAGTTCATTGAAAGTTGTTTTTTTAAAAGTTACATTTTTTATCATTTCACCACCGGTTTGATAAGGCGGCATTTTTTCCAGCCACTTCTCTTTTCCGTACAATACACCAACTCCCATTGGCCCGTAAATTTTATGACCTGAGAAACAATAAAAGTCACAATCCAACTCCGCTACATCAATTTTTTTGTGGACAATTCCCTGCGCCCCGTCAACCATAACCGGAATATTATACTTATGCGAAATCTCAATTATTTTTTTTACAGGATTAACAATCCCAAGGACATTAGATATGTGAGAAACAGAGACAATCTTGGTTTTTTCGGTAATAAGGTTTTCAAAGTCTTCAATTATCAGGTTGCCAGCGTCATCCATTGGGATGATTTTTAGCTTTGCCCCTTTTTCTTCACAAACCATTTGCCAGGGGACTATGTTGGCATGATGCTCCATTACTGAAATTATAATCTCATCTCCCTCCTTGATGAAGTTTTTGCTGAATGAATAAGCTATGAGGTTGATGGATTCTGTAGTTCCTTTTGTGAAAATAATTTCGTGAGAATGAGATGCATTGATGAATTTTTGAATAGAAATTCTGGCATTTTCAAATGCATCGGTAGCCTCCTGACTGAGAAAATGAACACCCCGGTGCACATTACTGTTTATGGAATTGTAGTATGTCGCAATGGAGTCTGTAACAACTTCAGGTTTTAGCGTTGTTGCTGCATTGTCAAAATAAATAAGTGGTCTCCCATTTATCTTTTGATTTAGCGCCGGGAAGTCTGAACGTATTTTATTTAATGTGCTTTCTTTCATTCTTAATCACCAATGAATACTACAAAGGTACAATTTAAATTTTCGAAATGTCAATTTTAAACTCGTAAGTATTTTCCTGATCTTTACACTGCAATACGCACTGGTCGCATATTGCAAGTTCACCACGTAATCGCTTTTTGACAAGATCATCAATGCTTTCCCTTAATGTAGCAATGGAAATTTTATTTATAACCTCTGCGGCAAAAGCGTAAAGAAGTAAAAGTCGGGCATCATAATCGCCAATTCCCCGTGATTTAATATAAAACAGAGCCTCCTCATCAAGCTGGCCAATTGTTGCTCCGTGGTTGCATTTTACATCATCTGCATATATTTCAAGAAATGGCTTTGTATATACTGTTGCCTTATCAGTAAGCTGCACGTTGCGGTTTGTCTGTGAGGCATTTGTATGCTGTGAGTCTTTCCTGACAAGGATATGCCCGTTGAATACTGCTGTTGCGTTATCATCAATAATTCCTTTGAAGAGCTCATCACTATTGCAATTTGCCTTAGCATGGTCAACAAACACCTGACTGTCGATATGCTGTTCTTTATCAACAAGGTAGACTCCGAAAACATTTGCTTCTCCACCTTCACCGTTAAGTACAACGTTAATCTTATTTCGTATCAGGCCACCATTTAGTGTTATGGAATTAGTTGTTAGTTTACTTTGCAATTCCTGATGAAAGTATGTAGTATTAATAAGGGTAGAGTTATCATTAAGGTTCTGTAGTTTGTAGTGATCAACCTCAGCACCTTCATCAATAAAAACTTCAGTAACTGTATTTGTGAAGCTACGACTGTAATTATATGAGTCGTCACAATGAAGAATTGTAAGCTTAGCATTCTTCCCCACAATTATCAGATTTCTGTTTTGAATAAACAAGTTGTCCTCTTTATCAAGGATGTTAACCATCTGAATAGTCTTGTATGTTTTAACATTATCAGGTACATAGATGAAAATTCCGTCTTGCGAAAATGCCGTGTTTAATGCTATTAGGCCATTTTCTTCAATGTTTGTATATTTGTTATAATGCTTTTGAACAAGTTCGGGATATTCCTTAATTGCCTGGGCAAGACTTCCTATGATGGTACCGTTTGGGAGAGTAATGAGATGTTTATCTTCTGACAAATACCAGCCATTGTACAATGTAATTGTTTGAGTGTCAAAATTATGAATGTTGCATTGAAAAGCTTCAATAAGCTCAGGCTTCTCATCTGCAGGTGAGAACTGAATATTATAATTATAAGCAAAGACATCCTTTAGATTTGTATTTCGCCAGGCTTCCATTTTTTTATTAGGGAATCCAACTTTTTTAAACTGCTTAAAAGCAACATCCCTCTCTTTTGACATCCTGGTTGTATCATTTGCTCCAATTTGTGCACGGTTCTGCTCAAAAAGTGAAACCACCTTCTCTTTAAATATTATATCGTTATATTTTGTTTCCATTAATTCGGGCTTTCATCTTTTATCCATTCGTATCCTTTCTCTTCAAGTATTAGAGCAAGTTCTTTGCCTCCTGATTTCACAATTTTTCCATCGAAGAGTATATGTACAAAGTCAGGCACAATATAATCCAATAATCTTTGATAGTGAGTTATGACAATGGTTGCATTATCTTTTGTCTTTAGCTTATTCACTCCGTTTGCAACAATTTTTAAAGCGTCAATGTCGAGTCCTGAGTCCGTTTCATCAAGGATTGCAAGTTCAGGCTCCAACATAGCCATCTGGAAAATTTCATTCTTCTTTTTTTCACCACCTGAGAAGCCTTCATTTACTGACCTGTTCGTTAATTTTGCGTGAATCTCAACAAGCTGCTGCTTCTCTTTCATCAGCTTTAAGAATTCACCGGCAGGCATCGGGTCAAGACCCTTATATTTGCGGTGCTCGTTAACGGCAGTACGCATAAAGTTTGTCATACTAACGCCGGGAATCTCGACCGGATACTGAAATCCGAGAAAAATTCCTTCCTGTGCCCTCACCTCGGGTGGCAATTCCAATATGTTCTTTCCTTTGAAAATTATCTCTCCCTTATCAATATGGTAGCCCGGTTTGCCTGCAATTACGTTTGCAAGCGTACTTTTTCCTGTTCCGTTCGGCCCCATTATTGCATGAACCTCACCTCTGTTCACTTCTAGATTAAGTCCCCTGAGAATCTGCTTCCCATTTATTGAGACGTGTAAGTTTTTTATTTTTAACATTTTTTTATCTTTTTGTATGGACCGCTGATAACACGGATTTTTATGATTTCGCTGATCTGCGATAATCTGCTAAATCTGCTAAATCTGCGTCCTGTAACATCTTTTTTCCCCTATCCAACACTTCCTTCCAAACTAATTGATAGCAACTTCTGAGCTTCCACGGCAAATTCCATAGGCAATTGTTTCAAGACTTCTTTTGCATATCCATTCACTATCAACCCGATGGCATTTTCGGTGTCAATCCCCCTTTGCTGGCAATAAAAAAGCTGGTCTTCCGAAATCTTTGAAGTTGTTGCTTCATGCTCAACTATTGAAGAACTGTTTGCAGTATTTATATATGGGAATGTATGAGCCCCACATTTATCACCAAGCAACAATGAGTCGCACTGTGAATAATTTCTTGAATTCTCTGCTCGTTTACTAATTTTTACCAAACCCCTATAACTGTTATTACTAAATCCTGCTGAAATGCCTTTTGATATTATGGTGCTTTTTGTGTTTTTACCTATATGTATCATCTTAGACCCTGTATCAGCCTGCTGGTGATTGTTTGTAACTGCAACTGAATAGAACTCTCCAATAGAATTGTCTCCAAGTAGAATACATCCCGGATATTTCCAGGTCACGGCTGACCCGGTCTCTACCTGGGTCCATGATATTTTTGAGTGACTTCCTTTACACATTCCACGTTTGGTAACAAAATTAAAAATGCCACCTTTGCCATTCTTATCTCCAGGATACCAGTTTTGTACAGTCGAATATTTTACTTCAGCATCTTTCAGAGCTACAATTTCTACGACCGCAGCATGTAATTGGTTCTCATCTCTTTGTGGTGCAGTGCACCCTTCCAGATAGCTAACATAGCTCCCTTCGTCAGCAATGATGAGAGTCCGCTCGAATTGTCCTGTGCCAGCAGTGTTTATCCGAAAATATGTGGATAATTCCACCGGGCATCTAACCCCTTTGGGAATGTAGCAGAACGAACCATCCGAAAAGACCGCTGAATTGAGCGCAGCGAAATAGTTATCGCCATACGGCACAACACTTCCAACGTATTTTTTTACAAGATCAGGATGATTCTGCACAGCCTCGCTGAAGGAGCAGAAGATAATACCGTGTTTCTCAAGAGTTTCGGAGAATGTTGTTTTTACTGAAACGCTGTCAAATACTGCATCCACAGCCACTCCTGAAAGTAGTTTCTGCTCTTCAAGGGAAATACCCAATTTGTTGAATGTATCCAGGAGTTCCGGATCAACCTCATCAAGGCTGCTCAACTCCTTTTTCTTTTTCGGTGCAGCATAATAGATTATGTCCTGGTAGTCAATAGGAGGGATCTTAAGATGTGCCCAGTCAGGCTCTTGCATTGTCAGCCATTTGCGGTATGCCCGCAGGCGGTATTCCAGCATAAAATCAGGCTCATTCTTCTTTTTGGAAATGTACCTGATTATATCTTCGTTTAACCCTTTTGGGGCCATATCCATGTCAATATCCGTAACAAAGCCAAATTTGTAATCACCTTGTGTAACTTCATTAAGTATATTATTTTGTTCTTCTTCTTTCATTCCCACACTAATTTTTGTAAAGTTGCAAAAATACTTTAACCTGTTAAGATGTTAACAAAAAAAATAAGAATTTGTTAGAGAATTTTTTGAATGATTCAATTAGCCCATCGCACCCCTCAATCCCCCTGAAGTGGAAACCCTACTACAGAGAAAGGAGTAATGTAGCAGACCCTTTGGCTGCAGTTGTATGATTTGACAACACCAATTTGTTGCAAGTGGGGGCTAATCGGTATTCACTCATTATTTATTCGTTGCTCTTAACCACAATCCTCTCCCCAACCATCACCTGTGTCTCAAGACCTTTTTGTGTGTTTGACAACAGATCTTTATCAATTTTTACTTTTCCCTTCTCAAAAAGAAGAACTATTGAGGAGCCTCCAAATTTGAAATATCCCTTCTCTTCTCCCTTAATTGCAATGTCTCCTTTGTAGGTTTGAATGATGCTTCCCACCATAGTTGCACCAACTTCTGTCATTACGATGTCGCCAAATTCGGAGGTTGAGATAGTTACATATTCTCTTTTGTTGAGACAGAAAAGTTCAACGATCTCCCTTATTGCAATAGGGTTTACCGAATAGTAGTCGCCATCAATTTTTACATCCTTTGTAATTATTCCAGATACAGGAAAGTGAAATCTGTGGTAATCTGTCGGACAAACCCTGATTATTATCAGACTTCCATTCTCGTATTTTTCCGCAAGAACAGGGTCATTTAAGAAGCCCGACACATTAAACCTGTATCCTTTTACTATGAAATCCTGATTGCTGATATCAGCATAAGCCAATGCTTTACCATCGGCAGGGGAGACAACAACAATTGCAGATGTGTCAATTATTCTGGAATTATGCTTCAGTTTTCTTATGAAGAAATCATTGAAAGAGGTGAACTTTTGTTTTTGTGCAGTGCTCAGGTCTATGTTATAATTTTTTACAAAGGGCTCAATCTTTTTTGCAGACTTTGGTTTATCCATCATATCTCCATATATGGAAGAGACAAATTTTCGTTTTACCAAAGTATAAAGTGTTGCTTCGCCCACAGGGTTATTATAGAGCCATACCAGCCAGCCCTCACCTGCTACTTTTTCAGTTTTAATATCTCCTGTTTGTCTGTCAATATAGCGTATTGGTTGCACTTCGGGTGCAGGCCAAATAGCCATACCGATAATAATAATAACTATCGAAATTACAATTGTTCTTATCCTGATTTTCATAGAGCAAAGATATTCAAAAAATAAATCTGTTTTTTATTTAATTTTGCCACTCCTAAAAATGATAAAATTATGTTAGAAGACAAACCGACACGTACTGAACTTTCTGAACTGGGAGAATTTGGATTGATTGATCTGCTTACAAAAAACATTACACTAAAGAACAAAAGTTCCATTAAAGGAGTTGGAGATGATGCAGCAGTTATTGATTATAGTAGCAAGCAGACATTAATTACAAAAGACTTGCTTATTGAGGGTGTTCATTTTGACCTAACATATATGCCGTTGAAACATTTGGGATACAAGGCAGTAGTTGTTAATCTTTCGGATATTGTTGCAATGAACGGAGCACCGAAGCAAATAATTGTAGGTATAGGCGCATCAAATCGTTTCTCGATTGAGGCTCTCGAAGAGATTTATGAGGGAATATATCTTGCTTGTGATAAATATAATGTTGATCTTGTGGGAGGTGATACAGTGTCGAGTACAAGTGGTTTGTTCATCTCTGTTACTGCAATAGGTGAGGCTAAAAAGGAAGATGTTGTTTACAGAAATAGTGCTAAAAAGGGCGATCTTTTATTTGTCTCGGGTGATCTTGGTGCTGCGTATGCAGGATTGCTATTGCTCGAAAGAGAGAAAGAAGTTTATAAAGCTGACCCCAGTATGCAACCCGACCTTGACGGTTATGATTATATCCTGGGGCGCCAGTTGAAGCCGGAAGCAAGGACAGATGTTTTAAAGCTTTTTAAAGATGCGGGAGTTAAACCTACGTCAATGATTGATATTTCTGACGGACTGGCATCTGAAATGCTTCATTTATGTCATGATTCAGGCCTTGGCGGGGCTATTTATGAGGAAAAAATTCCGGTTGATATTACAACTGCAGGTGTTGCTGAGGAATTTGAAATTGACCCAACAACCTGTGCAATGAATGGTGGTGAAGATTATGAGCTTCTATTTACTATTTCACAGGAGGATTTTGAAAAATTGAAAGATGTTGATGGAATAAGTGTTATCGGTCATATGACTGATAAAAGTGAGGGTGTGAATCTGATTAGCAGATCTGGAACAGTAGTTCCCATTGAAGCACAAGGATGGGATGCTTTCTTTAAGAAATAAGGTTGCGTATTTTTCCTATAAGCAGGTCGCTGTCAATGGGTTTTGAGATATAATCGTCAAAGCCTTCATCCAGAAATTTTTCCATATCTCCGTCCAGAGCATAAGCTGTCTGGGCAAGCACCGGAATACCTTTTTTAAGTTTTTTTATGGCCTTTGCCGCCTCAATCCCATTGATATTTGGCATCTGAATATCCATCAATATGATATCAATATCGTCAATATATTCCTTAAACATATTAATAGCCTCATTTCCATCTTTCGCCCATAATATTTTTGATCCTGTTTCTTCAAGAAGTATTTCAAGAACATAGTAGTTCGATGGTTCATCCTCGGCAATTAAAATTGTTACTTTTTCCCAGTTAACTTCCGGCTTGGTTTCAGCTTGTGAATAATCATCTGTACTATAGTGAATTGTTTTTCCGGGAAGTGTAAAATAGAAAACAGACCCTTTATCTTTTTCCGATTCAACCCAAATCCTTCCCCCAAGACTATCTACAAGGCTTTTTGTAATAGCAAGTCCAAGACCTGTACCTCCGTATCTTTTATTATATGAATCATCAACTTGTCTGAACCTTTCAAAAATTAACTTCTGCTTGTCTTTTGGAATACCGATACCATTATCCTTAACATAAAATAGCACCTCATCTTTGTTTGCAAGCTTGCTGTCTAAGTAGTATCCGAATTCAATTTTGCCCTCTTCCGTAAACTTAATAGCATTACTAATAAGGTTTGATACAATTTGAGCAAATCTGGTAGAATCAGTAATTAAGGCGAAGTCATCATTTTTATTATCAAGGTATAAAGAAAGTTTAAGGTTGTCACTTTTAGTCTCTTTCAGAAATTCCTTATTTGTATTATAAATCTCAGTAAGCTGCTTGTTTATCAGACAATCGTGAAAACTAATATTTATTTGATTAGACTCTATCTTAGCAATATCAATTATGTCGTTTATAATATTTAAAAGTTGTTTGCCGCTATTGTTTATAATACTAATATAGCTATTCAAGTCTTCTGATTCCAGATCAGGAGAGAGGAGGTTGGAAAATCCCATTATAGCATTAAGAGGGGTTCTTATTTCGTGTGATAAGTTTGCAAGAAAGGCAGTTTTTAGCCTGTCGGATTCCTCTGCTTTCTCCTTAGCAATAAGCAGTTCAGTTGTTCTGTCATCAACTCTTTTCTCAAGTTCGTTGTGTGCTTTTTTGAGTTTTTCTTCGGCTTGTATTCTCTCGGTCAGGTCAACATCGAGACAGAATAGTGTCGGGCTTTTCCCTTTAGTATATACAGCAGTATGAATGGAAAAGACCGGTAGGAGATTTCCATTTTTGTGTTTTAGTATTAGCTCTTCCGGAGGTGAAGTTTCTCCTGATTTTGTTATTGACTTGCTTTGTTTAAGCCTTTGTGAAAAAGTTTCCTTCAGGTTGTCAGGAATTATTAGTTCCTGAAGCTTCTTGCCAATAGCCTCTTTTTCGCTATACCCGTATAATCGTTCACTTGCCTTATTCCAGAAAACAACCGTACCATTTGTGTTGTAGCCTTGAATTGATACTCCTGGAACAAAGTTTGAAAGATTACGAAAGCGTTCTTCGCTCTCAATAAATAAATTAGTTTGATTCTCCGTTTCCTTTAGAATTTCTGAGAAATCTTCCCATAAAACATTAAACGCAATAAAAACATCTTTAAAAGAATGTTCTTCAGGTATTTTAAAGTGTGATTTTCTATCGAAAGGCTCACCAGCAGAGATACTCCCAATATCTGTTAGGATTTTTTCAATAGTTTTGTTCTGTACAGATTTCAGCTTGTCTATTATCTCTTGCTGCTCCTTGATTTTTTGCTTTAGCTCATTCTTTGATCTGGGGATTTTAACTATCTCAATACTGTTTTCATCTTCGGTGTAAGATAAATACACGTCTTTATCTTCCGGACTGTGTTTTGCAAGGATAAACTTAAAAGCACTTTCAATTGATTGCGAGATTCGCCATTTTTTGTATTGCGAAGGGAAAAACTTTTTATGTATCTTAATTAAGAATCCAATTATTTGTGATGGTACAGTAATAAATATATTGGAGTATTCCCGGAAATCTTCTTCAATGATAGTATTGGTTTTTCTGGCCTTTATTGTTAAACCTCTCATTTTTTGGAAATCACCTATGCTGAAAAACTTATTATTCTCCTTGTTGAATGAAAAGGTTTTAATTATATCGTAATTAATTTTATACACATTTTCAATATCTTCAGCCTGTGCAAATCCTGTAAAAGTCATTAGTAAGATATTGCCTTCTATAACCGAGCAGTTATATTTGAATTTTTTTGATGATGATGTGTATGTCCAACTCTCTTCTTCAACCTTTTTTAATTTATTTTTTTCAATTTCAATAAATTTTTGATCTTTTCCCCAAAGTTTATTAAAAACTGAAAAAGAGGATAATGATGCAGGTGCACTCTTTATTGAAGGGGCATTTTTAGCAATCTTCTCATGTATAAGCTGTAAAGCCTTTGTCTGCGATGAACATAACCGAATGAATTTTCTGATTCTTGGCCTTTGAACTATTATTAATGCCAATTTAAAAGAGGTGTTCGCTCCAATAATAAATGACCCGCCCATATTCTCCCACTCTTCATATTTTCTTAATCCAAGTTTTCTCACTTCAGTGGTTATCCATTTTAATCCTCGGACATCTTCAATGAAATAGACCTTGCTGTTAATGCCTGCATCTTTAACTGCATTTAGTATCTTTTCAGTTATAGTAATATGTCCTTTGAAAGATTCAGAATTTAATGTTCCCCGTATGGTCGTCTTGAAAATAGGCCCTTCAATGTGTTCAAAAGTCACACTATATTGTCCGGATGGACTTGTGTATTGCAACTCTTCCGGCCCTAATTTTAAATATTCTAATGAAATCAGTTTATTCGGATTATCCGTCATATAATAGTATTGATTCTATAACACTGATTCGGGGAAATAGAATTATTAACTGCGCTAAATTACAAAACTTATTTAATTTTGAAAATTATTATTGAAAAATGTAAGAATGAAATTGGCGGAAGAAAGAAAATTATTTTTAAAACAGGTTTTTAAAACTTTACCCGGGAAGCCTGGTATCTATCAGTTTTTCAATAGGGATGGAAAGGTTATTTATATCGGAAAGGCAAAAAATCTAAAAAAAAGAGTCTCTTCATATTTTGGGAAAGAGCAGTATGGCAAGGTTAGGGTATTAGTTAGTAAGATTACTGATATAAAACATATTGTTGTAGATACAGAGTTGGATGCTCTTTTGCTTGAGAACAATCTGATAAAGAAATATCAGCCCCGGTATAATGTAATGATGAAGGATGATAAGACTTTTCCGTGGATATGTATTAAAAATGAACCTTTCCCACGTATTTTTTCTACAAGGCATGTCTTGAAAGATGGCTCGGTATATTTTGGGCCATATGCTTCAGTGAAGATGATGAATACCCTTCTTGACCTTATTCGCCGGCTCTATCAGTTGCGGACTTGTCGGCTAAATTTGAAAGAGGAGAATATCAGGAGAAAGAAGTTCAAGGTTTGCCTTGAATATCATATCGGAAACTGTAAAGGGGCTTGCACAGGATTGCAGACAGCCGAAGATTATGACAAAGCTATTTCAGAAATAAAAGAAATTTTAAAGGGGAATATTCATTCTGTAATTCGCCAGTTAAAAGAACTAATGTCTGTCTATTCTGACAATCTTGAATTTGAAAAGGCGCAGGTTGTAAAAGAAAAAATTGAGCTACTTGAAAAGTACCAGAGCAAATCGATTGTGGTTAATCCGAAAATTGAGAATGCAGATGTGTTTTCAATAGTCTCAGATGAAAATTCAGGCTATGTAAATTATTTCAGAGTTGTTAATGGAGCTATCGTGCAATCACACACAGTTGAGCTAAAGAAAAAGCTAGATGAATCAGATAAGGAGCTTCTGACACTTTCTGTTATCGATCTTAGAGAGCGGTTTGATAGTAACGCTCCGGAGATAATCATTCCTTTTGCGGTTGAGCTGAATTTGCCTGATACATCATTAACGATTCCCAAAATAGGCGATAAGAAGCATCTCCTGGAATTGTCGGAAAGGAATGCCAAATATTATAAGCTGGAAAAAGAAAAACAGTTGGAATTAGTAGATCCTGAGCGACATACAAACCGCATTATGGACAGGATGATGAAGGATTTGCGTATGAAAGTGGAGCCAAGGCATATTGAGTGTTTCGATAATTCAAATATCCAGGGTGACTTTCCTGTGGCTGCAATGGTCTGCTTTAAGAATGGTAAACCCGAAAAGAAGGAGTACCGCCATTTTAATATAAAAACCGTTGAAGGACCTGACGATTATGCATCAATGGAGGAGGTGATTTTAAGAAGGTATAAACGACTTCTGAATGAAAAGAAACCATTGCCACATTTGATTGTTGTTGATGGAGGAAAAGGACAGTTAAGTTCAGCATTAAAAAGTCTGGAGAAACTGGGATTGCGTGGAAAGATATCTATAATTGGCATTGCGAAGCGTCTTGAAGAGATTTATTATCCCGGAGATTCTCTGCCTTTATATCTTGATAAAAAATCGGAAACACTAAAAGTAATTCAGCACCTCAGAGATGAGGCTCACCGTTTTGGCATTACACATCATCGTAATAAGCGTAGTAAAGAAGCCGTTAAATCAGTATTAACCGAAATTGATGGGATTGGATATTCATATGCGCAAAAATTACTTTGGAAATTTAAATCGGTTAAGAAAATTAAAACCGTTTCACTTGAAGAGCTTCAGGAGACAATTGGAAAACCGAAGGGAAAAATTGTTTATGATCATTTTAAAAAGTAATTTCTTATTGTTATGCGCTAAAGGTTATGAGTTAGGCGTTACGCTGACCTGTAAGGTTTTGCAAGCCTGTGGGGGTGGAGAAACCTTGCAGGTCTCAATGGGAAAGGATGGTTGTTTTGCCAATATGAAAGATTATAATGCCTATTAACCTCTAACCTTTTAGTCCCAAACTTTTAACCCCTAACATTTTAACGCCTAACCCATTAACCCTAAAAGTATCTGTAAGTCTGAAAGTTCGAGAAACAGCATAGTGATTATAATACAGCTCCCTGCATTAGACCTTTTTCAAAGTAAACCCGAAAGTTGTTCCCACACCGGGAAGGCTTCTAACATTAACGGTTTGATTGTGTGCCTCTATTATGTGCTTTACGATGGCAAGACCAAGCCCTGTTCCTCCTTGTTTTCGTGAACGGGCTTTATCAGTTCTGTAAAAGCGCTCGAATACTCTTGGCAGGTCTTTTTCGGGGACGCCCGGGCCGTTATCGGAAACCTCAACAAGGATATTCTCATCCATATCAAAGAAACTGAGCTTGGTTTTGCCGTCGTTTTCCCTTCCGTATTTTACTGAGTTGTCAATCAGGTTTATCAGTACCTGTCTTATCTTTCTGCTGTCGCCGTTTACAATGATCGGCTTGTCATACTTTTCCCTGAAGTAGATTTTTATCCCTTTCTTTTTTGCTTTCATTTCAAGGAATTCAATTACATCTTTTGTAAGCTCAATAATGTCGAAATCCTGAAAATCCATCTTCAGTTCGTAGGATTCAAGTTCGGAGATAGTTTCAAGGTCTTCAACAATAGCAATCATCCGGTTCACACTTTTATCGGCTCTTTTCAGGAATGTCTTGTTTATCTTCGGATCGTCAAGACCTCCATCAAGAAGTGTTTGAATATAGCCCTGAATATTGAAAATTGGTGTTTTTAGTTCGTGCGAAACATTACCTATGAATTCACGTCTGTATTTTTCAAGCTCCTTGAATTTTGTTATTTCTTCTTTATGACCCTTTTCCCAGTTTTCCACCTCCGTATTTACATCCTCAATTATATCGGGCTTGTTCAGATATTCCGTCTTTTCACCTTTCATAAGTTTTTTCCGGTGAATGGTTTTGTAAATTACGCGGATTTTGTCATAAATAAAATGATTAAAAACATATTTAAGAAGGAAATAAATAAAAGTGGCAAGAATAAGGTCAATTAACAGAAGTGGAAGCAACCTTATTTCAAAAAACAGGTAGCTGAATACGAGATAGATAATTGAAATAAAGACAATTATTATTGCTGTGCTGTAAAGTGCCAGACTTTTAGGGTTTGATCTTATTTCCATTATAACGATTCAAATTTGTAACCAACTCCTTTAACGGTCTTTATACTGTCCAGCTTAAGTTTTTCCCTTATTTTTCTGATATGGACATCAATGGTTCTGTCCCCGACAATTACTGAGTCACCCCAGACTTTTGAAAATATTTCCTGCCGTGTAAAAACTTTATTGGGT
>JAOZOC010000534.1:823-2935 GCA_029933495.1 Bacteroidales bacterium | reverse complement strand
AACATATCAATTGATTTTCCGCTGCTGTTGTCGTTCAGCATAACCATATAACCGGGATTACCATTTATTTCAATGTGCTCATTCTTTTTCGGTGATTGCTTATACTTCTTTACGAATTTGTCAACAAAATCCATTCCGAGAGAATCGGGATCAGCAACAGTATCAGCAAGTTGCAGCACTACTCTGGCACCGCCGTCAGGTTGCATTGCACCTACTGCAACCGGGATATTCTGTGTTTTCCATTTATCAGGAAAGGTGAGTGTAAAATCCATATCGGGATGCAGGAACTGATTATCCTTAAAAACACCCTGTTCCGGGTTATCACCGTAGCACATACCTTTCAGAAACCCAAACAGTTCCTCCCGGCTATCTGCAATCGGCTCCTTTGGTGTCCATTCCAGCTTCGACACCTCCTTATCAAGATATGAAACTCTTTTCGGAGTAAAAGGATGAGAGCTGAAGTAGCTTTTTTTCTCATCTTCACCAGTGAGGGTTTCCACATCTTTCTGAAGGCTTTCGAGCATCACTGCAAGCTTTGCAGGATCATACCCGGCTTTGGATGCAAGGTCAACTCCCAGCCTGTCGGCCTCTTTTTCCTGTCCGCGGCTGTAATTTGAAAGATATAGTGCACTTCCAACCTGCAGCGGAGCGTTGATCAGACTTCCAAGGTTCGGATCAACAATTCCAACTATCGCACCGGGAATCTGTAAAAGTCCAGGAAATATCTTCTTTTTCATCTGTTTCACACTGTGCCTTTCAATTGCATGTATCATTTCATGACCCATAATACAGGCAAGCTCCGATTCATCATTCACGAGGCTCAGGATTCCTCTTGTGATATAGATATACCCTCCGGGTAAGGCAAATGCATTAGGCTCCTGCATATCAACAATATGGAAATTGAAATCAAGAGGAACATTATCAACCTGATTTACTAGTTTTTGACCAACAGAAGTTACATAAGCAGAGAGGACAGAATCATTATAGATTCCCATTGTCATCGGAACCTGTTTAGCATTCTCGGCACCAATCTTTTTATCATAAGAATAATCCTGACCAAATCCCTGAATAACAACTATTACCGAAATAAATAAAAATAAAACCGACTTTCTCATTGAATAAATATAAATGATTGTTAAAGGTGCAAAACTAAACAATTTTTTCCATAATTCTGCTTTTTGCAAAAAGCAGAATTATACATTTTTTGCTTTATACACAAAGCAATTTTTCCAAAAAAAGGAAGTACGACAAATTACACATCTGTTGCCATAGGCAACACATATTATTGCCGGGGACAATGCTTTTATAATATACTGTTGTATTATCTATTGTATTCTTATTGGGATATGGCAAGCACCATCGGTGCGGCACTATCATTGACCAAATCCAGGTGATCAATTTATCGTACACCCAAAAAATTATTTAATCATCAATAAAAAAATAGTTAACTATCTTTGCAAAAAACATTTTCGGTTTTGCAGAAAGACAGAAATAATAGCAAGTCGGCTTTAAAAGTCAACAAAGGGATAGAGCAACCCTCATCCTTCAATCCTGATGCAGCAAACCTTTTCAAGGGGTCAAAACCGGGATTGCTGTCGGCAGACGAATATACCAAAGAAATAAAAAGCGGCAACCGCACTATCCTCAGCAAAGCCATAACACTTATTGAAAGCTCCCTGCCGCGTCACCAAAAGCTTGCCGATGAGATAATGGAATTGTGCCTGCCGTTTTCAGGAACCTCAATCAGAATAGGCATTACCGGTGTTCCCGGAGTTGGGAAAAGTACATTTATTGAGGCACTTGGAAAACAGCTCACCTCTGCGGGACATAAGCTTGCAGTTCTTGCCATTGACCCGAGCAGCAAAAAGACAAAAGGCTCTATCCTTGGCGACAAAACCAGAATGGAAGACCTTGCCACCGATCCCGATGCTTTTATCCGCCCCTCACCCTCGGCAGGCTCACTCGGAGGTGTTGCAAAAAAGACAAAAGAGATTATCGTACTTTGCGAAGCTGCAGGATTTGATACTATTTTCGTAGAAACAGTAGGTGTGGGACAATCGGAAACTGCCGTGCACTCAATGGTTGACTTTTTTCTGTTGCTGATGCTGGCCG
>JAOZOC010000534.1:0-813 GCA_029933495.1 Bacteroidales bacterium | reverse complement strand
GTATAAAAAGAGGGATTATGGAAATGGCAGATGCAATTGTTATCAACAAAGCAGACGGGGATAATAAAAATATGGCCGAACTGGCAAAACGTGAATATAAAAATGCTTTGCACCTCTTTCCTCCCACCCAATCGGGCTGGATTCCATTTGTTGATACATGCTCTGCCCGCGAGAAAAAAGGAATAAATGAAATTTGGAAAAATATATTGGAATACGAGGCCCTCGTAAAAAAGAATGGATATTTTACAAAAAGGCGAAAAGAACAGGAACTTAAAATAATGTTTGAAGCAATAAAAGAGAATCTTGACGACAGTTTTAGAAACAACCGGTCTATTAAAGCAATACTCCCCGAAATAGAGAATAAAGTCCTGAGTGGTGATATCAGTTCCTATAAGGCAGCAAGGGAGTTGCTGGATGTTTATTTTAAAAATATCGGGTAGGTTAACGGTTTTGCAAAGCAAAGCTGTTAAGAATTAGTATATCTTCACAATTTCGTAAACGAGATAAACAACGTACAAAGCTATAAATAACAATCCCATAATTTTACTTGTTCGCCATCTGTTCATTATAAATGTTACAGCAAGGAGTAACACAGAGCCGAACAGCAGAGCAAACGAAACCCAAAGATTCCCGGAAACAACATCAACCGAATGATTCTCAATGACCGACAACAGCAGAAATGGGAATCCGATTCCGATTAAAATATCAAACACATTTGAACCGATGGCATTGTTGATAGCCATTCCCGACCGTCCCTGCTTTGCCGTTATAGCAGATGACAGCAAATCGGGGACGGAGGTGCCCATAGCTATT
>JAOZOC010000056.1:1210-11273 GCA_029933495.1 Bacteroidales bacterium | reverse complement strand
AATAGACCGACTTTTTGTAAAAATTATTCGTGATGTGTTGTTGCGAAATTAATAGTTTTCTATAGAAAGTCAATATAAATTTTGTATTTTAATTAACAGATCAATGAACATTTCTGTTTTAGGCTGGCACAATAGAAAGGAGGTTAGGTGTATTCAATACACAAAAATTTGCTGACATTGTTGCCAGCATAATGAAAATCGTATTGTTAATTCTTAGAATACTTAAATATATTCTAACATTTTAGCAACTAAAAAGGAGCCTCTTGGCTCCTTTTTTTTATATCCATTACATTTCCCCTTAATTTAGAGACATTGTTCAACCAATAAATTAAAAATTATGGAAAAATGTCCAAATTGTGATGCAATCCTGAAAAAAGAAGCTTATATCTCAATCCCAAATTAATTTTATTAATGATTACGCTGATAATAAAAAGGAAGCATATTGCTCTAGATGTGGAAGAGCTTTATTTGAACACGCAATCTCTTCACTTAATATGGAGGTTAACTCATTAAAAGCATTTCTTAAATACCAATAGAATGTTCTATTATCTTTGAACAGCTATCTTCATTGTTTCATCATAATCTTTGCTTCTAATATTAATAAAATAAAGACCATTACTTAAGCCATTCAATGATATTCTATTCTCTTCCCTGCTTAACCAGGCAGTCTTAACCAACTGCCCATAAACATTATAAATCTCCACATTGAGTGTATTGGGAACTTCGCAATCTATATATAAAAAATCGCTTACAGGATTAGGATATACCTTAAAAGCCAGCTTTTTTACTGAATTTATCCCAATAGGAACACAGGTGTCATTAATTTTCTCATCTAAATATATCAATCTTTTGTTTGTCCAGCCCGACATATAAGATATTTGCGTTGTATCTAAGCTATAGTCATTCCATGCAATAGATTCCTTTTCGTAAATGGCATTTTGGGTTAAGTAATTATAATTTATCTGAAACATATTCGTAAGAGCAGAATCTGAAATCATATTACTTCTCAAATCATTCCATCGCAGTTGGAGTTTTTCTCTAAAACCGTTTTCAGAGCAGTCTTTCCATAGTCTGTCGAAAAACCCATTTGACAATAAACCACTTGTTATATTCATTTGGCTTCCATCCCAAACAATTCCAAAAGTTCCGTCCAAATCCCAGGGTACATAAAAATAAGGATCGTTAGTTTTATATCTGGCAATATATATATTCTTACCTGTATTATCTGAAGCTCGTAATAAATTTAGAAACAGAAAGTAATCTACAGCATTATCAATATTGAATTCAGATTGATATTCTGAATAAAAAACCTCATTAGATTCATGCATAACAAAATCCACAAAATCATATAAATTAATCCAATCAACTTCATCTTCAGGATACTTATATTCAAACCCATCCCATAAAATACTGCTATTATTGTAAGGAGGCAGATTCTCAAATATTACTGTTCCATCGCCCCAGGATACACCTTTGTACAACTCTCCACGGATACTTCCATCATACTTTTTTAATTTTAGCTGCTTTCTGTCAACACGCTCACTAACACAATAAAGCCCTCTGTATTCACCATTAAGAAATAATTCAGCATACTTCATTTGAATTCCACTAGAAGCATCAGGCTCAGAAGAAATATAATATGGTGTATGTATCGTTCTCCATAAATCATTATTTGTCTTACTCCTAAATCTTAAAGGTTCGTTGTACATAGCTTGTAAATTCCAATCATCATCAGTCCGCATTCCCAGCAAACTAATTTTCTCAGTGTCATTACCAATAGTATCACTCCAAAATTCTATTCTAAAAGATTTTTTCGGTAAAGTCTGAGACCAGACCCCCCGATATTCAATTCCCATATTTGATGTAATTTCATTTTGATTGGTCTCAACCATTGTAAAATTAGCTAAAACCTTTGGCTCGTCAACAATCTCATAAATAGTAGAAATACTAATTATTGGTAGTTGCGTAAAATACATCATATAATCCTGATTATTTAAAACGTTTAGCACCTCGTATCCAACACCAATTTGAACACAATCAAGAGGAGTAACTATATCGTAATATGTATCATCAAGCAGAATTACACTTTTCAATTGTGTCCAGGTAGCATTAATACTATTAACATCCTGATTAATAACTATTAAAGTTTTTGAATGATCAATTCTAAACATATTTGAGGCCACCACAATTGTATCATTTGCATTCACATTGTTGCAAAGCAAAACTATTATCAAAACTGTAAGTGACTTTATCATTTTCATATTGATTAATATTTTAAATTACAAACGGTAAAATTATAGGTTTTATAACAAACAACCAAATCCTAAATTACCGAAATCCTCCCGTTGCCACTTTCCGTAAACTCTCCGATAATTACGGCTTCTGAGACTCCTGCCCCGGCTAATTCCTCAATATACGCCCCGGCAATGCTACTGTTTAATACCACAAGCAGGCCGCCCGACGTTTGTGCATCGCAAAGTAGTAGTTGATTGGTTCTGGTCAATGATCCGAAATCAACATCATTCTTCACAAAATCAAGATTATTAAATGTCCCACCGGGAATTATACCTGCTGCAGCCAGTGATTTGGCTTCCCTGATAAAAGGAATATTATTAAAAACAATATTTACGTTGCATCTTGAAGCTTTACTCATTTCCCTTAAATGCCCTAACAAGCCAAAGCCTGTAACGTCAGTACAGGAATGTATTTCATACTTTTCCATTACTTCGGCTGCCGTCTTATTCAGTTGGCTCATCAGTGCGGTTACCTCTTTTCGCAGGCTGTCGTCAACCAGGCCTCTTTTTATGGCTGTAGAAATAATTCCTGTTCCCAATGGTTTTGTAAGGACTATGACATCACCCGGTTTGGCACCTTCGTTTTTTATTATCTTATCAGGATGAATAACGCCGCTCACCACCATACCATATTTAGGTTCAGGGTCTTCAATTGTATGTCCGCCAAGAACATTTATACCGGCTTCGCTGGCTTTATCGTGTGCACCTTTCAATATTTGCTCCAAAACACTCAGCGGCAGTGTATCTTCGGGAAACCCTACAATGTTTAAGGCAAACAAAGGCTTTGCTCCCATTGCATAAATATCGCTAAGGGCATTTGCTGCTGCAATTGCACCAAAATCGAAAGGGTCATCAACTATGGGAGTAAAAAAATCGAGAGTCTGGACAATTGCAGTCTCATCATTAATTTTATAAACAGTTGCATCATCAGAGGTTTCTGTTCCTACAAGTACATTCTTATCAAAAAAACCAGGCAATGTTTTCAATACTTTTTCAAGATTCTGAGGTTTAATTTTACAGGCACATCCCAATCCGTGAGTGTAATGTGTAAGTTTTATCTCTTTGGTGTCTGAAATTTTTACATTAATATCTTCTTTTTCTTTAGGCGAAAGCTCTTTTACAGCAGTAATAATCTCTTCTGCTGCTTTCTTTATTTCCGGCATTGTATTATCTCTCCCTGTTGAGAAACGTATCGTTCCCATTGCATAATCCAGAGGGACTAACATAGCTTCCAAAACAGCCGAAACGTCAATACTTTCCGCATGGCAAGCTGCACCTGCTGATGCTGCTACACCATCCAGGCGGGAGATAAGTGTATTGGCCTCAACTCTTGGAAAGGAGATACTCAAAGTATTAGGCAGGCGCTTATCGGGATGCCCGTTAAGCTGAATTTGTGGTAAAGCCTCTTTTAAAAGATTATGTAGATAATCTCTCGTTTTTTGATAATGTGTTGCATTTTTGTCAAGATTACGGCCTGCAATTTCACAGGCTTTCCCAAGCCCAGCTATTTCAAGGACATTTTCTGTTCCTGCGCGTAGATTTTGTTCGTGATCAGCACCATAAATTAATTTTTCGAGCGTAATGCCACTACGGATATAAATAGCTCCGATACCTTTGGGGGCATAAAGTTTATGACCGGCAATACTTAATAAATCTACCCCCATTTTATCAACGTTAACCTCTATCTTTCCCAATGACTGGGCAGCATCGGTATGCAAAATTATATTGTGATTTTTTGCAATTTCTGCAATTTCATTAATCGGCTGAATAGTGCCAACCTCATTATTTGCGTGCATAACCGAAATCAGAATCGTTTCATCTTTTATGGCTGTTTCAACATCTTTCGGGTTTACCATACCATATTTATCAACAGCAAGATATGTAACCTCAAACCCGAATCTCTCAAGATATCTGCACACTTCAAAAACTGCAGGATGCTCCACCGATGAGGTAATAATATGATTTCCCTTATCCTGATTTGCAAATGCAATCCCTCTGATAGCAAAATTATTTGACTCCGTCCCGCCACTGGTAAAAACAATTTCCGACGGTTCGCAATTGATCAGGTCGGCTATTTGTTTCCTGGCATTTTCCACAGCAAGTTTTGTTTTAATCCCATAAGTATGCGTACTCGACGGATTTCCGAAATATTCGTCCAAAAACGGTCGCATTGCGTCTGCAACTTCTTTGTCTATAGGTGTTGTGGCATTATAATCTAAATATATCGGATTCATTGTTGAAAATTTTTGTTACCATCCAGGTTAAAAGTTTATTATAATAAATATATGTAATACTCTCAATGAATTGCAAAGGTAAGAATAATAGTTGCGGGTTAGCCATTTCGAGTGAGGGAATAATGCCACCCTCTCATGCTTTGGAGAAAAAGAATAAAATACAATTATCCAAACGTATTTTTGCACTTTAAGTGCTAAATTCCAAACGTATTATTGTAGATAAAGTGTAAATATCCAAGGGTATTTTTACTAATCATCTTCCGCCATATTCTCTTCTACCTCATTCATAATCTTTAAAAACTCTTTGCTATTGCTTATAGCTTTAAAAGTCATAGAATTCCTCAATCTTTCAGGCTCATTAAAACCTTTATCCGCAGCCTTTTGTAACTGACCCAAAGCAGCATTATTCTTCTTCAACATCACAAAGTAAGTTGCCTTGAGGTAATAGACTTCAGGATTGTCGGGATCGACCATTTCATAAATCATCAGAAATTTGTCGGCGGCGCCAGCCTGTTTTTGTTTGAGTGCATTTTCTGAACTAAAAAATGAAATCAGGCTGAGGTAGTTCAGCAACCTTGTGCTCATCAGCCTTTCACCTTCTGTATTTGCATTTTTCGATGCCCGTATCAACACATTTATCTCCCTTTTCCACCAGCTTTTACTTTGCTTTGGCATAGCCTGTACATATTTCTGTTGAAGTGCCGACTCCTTTTGATCTAATTGCATCACCTTGTCCTGCTGAACGATAAACTGCGGTTTCTTCACCAACTGACTAACCTCATCTTTATATTCCTCCAGATCATCCAGTCCTTGCAGGAAGACTGTCGCTTTACGGTCAGCTTCATACAAGCTGTACCAATCTGATCTTTGCCTGACAACATTTCGTACACTGTCGTTTATCTGTTTAAACTCATATATTGATCCGTTATCAACCGGCATCAGTCCATGACGCATAGCATCAAACTCCATAAACATAAAACCCTGATTCATCACCCTTGCTGAAGGCCAGTCGTGCTTACCATTATAAATAAGAAGATAATTATATGTTTCCCAGGTATCAAGCAGGTTGTCAATATCTTTCATCTCCAGATAATTAAAATCCTCATTTCCTACAATGCCAAGGAATGCAAAATTACTTTTTGGCTGTGACTCTATTCGCGGAAACCCCGCAGCACATCCTATAACTCCTGCAACTCCTCCATTGAACAACGCCACACTACTTGCTACCCTGGCTCCACCCGAGAAGCCGGAAGTGTATATGCGGCTGTTATCAGTTTTAAACCGGTGTTTTACATCATACATTATAATATTTACAGCCTTGTCCATCTCATTCTGTGATTGACCATTAGTGGAGTTATTTGAACCGGCAAGAACATATCCATATTTATCAGCAAGCGCGGAATATTTCTCAACAGGTAGTTTACCACGTTTATGAGCATCGAAAAAGAACATTACAGGATAAACTCTGTTTTGCGAATAATTCTCAGGAAGGTAAAGAGCATAAGAAAAAGCAGTATCCTCAATACATTTAACAGAATAATAAATCCTACCCGGAGAAAACAAAGCAGTCTTCTTATTTTGAACAGGCTTATCCTTTTTGGTTTTTTCAGTACTCCCTCCACAAGCACTAAAAAGTAAAACGATTATAATTAAAGCAGGAAGAAATTTGATTGACCTCATATCTCTGTTTTTATTATTATTACGGTCTGTAAAAGTAATAAATTACATTCATGCAAAATATCTAAAAAAAATCTTGCACTAATCATTTATTATACTACTTTTGCCCGCTAATTTTCAGGACAGACAGTATGCTGTTGAAAATGGAATAAAATTGCTGATAACAAATAAGTTGTACGAAATCAAATTCCCTTTCTGCTTTTCTGAGATGATAATTATAAATAAACAATTTGTAGTAATTAGGGTTTATTATAAAACCCAAATAAGTTTTTAATATTAAAAGAATAACGGAATGACATTAACAAAATTAAGAAATATCGGTATTGCTGCTCATATTGATGCGGGAAAAACAACTGTTACCGAGAGAGTACTCTTTTACACAGGTGTAAATCGTAAGCTTGGTGAGGTTCACGATGGTGAGGCTACAATGGATTTTATGAAGCAGGAGCAGGAAAGAGGAATTACCATTGCTTCTGCTGCAATCTCAGCAGAATGGAATAATCATCAGATAAATATAATTGATACTCCGGGACACGTTGACTTTACACTTGAGGTCGAAAGATCTTTGAGGGTAATTGACGGCATGGTTGCTCTGTTTTGTGCTGTTGGTGGTGTTGAGCCACAAAGTGAAACTGTGTGGTATCAAGCTGACAGGTATAAAGTACCCCGCATTGCATTTGTAAATAAAATGGATCGTACAGGTGCTGATTTCTTTGATGTTGTATCACAGATGGATGAATATCTTGACGCAAATCCGGTTCCCTTCCAACTGCCTATTGGTGCTGAAGAGAATTTCCTTGGAGTTATTGATGTTATTGATCGCAAAGCGTATAACTTCACTGATAGCGATAGAATAGAAGTTGATATTCCAGAGGATCAAAAAGAAAATGTTGAAAAAATCCGCCTTGAACTTGTTGAAAAGCTTGCTGATTACAATGATGAGATAATGGATCTCTATTTTGATGAAAAAGATGTTCCTTCAGATTTATTACATCAGGCAGCGAGAGAAGCAACATTAAAACTTCTTATAACTCCTGTTTTTTGTGGCTCTGCTTACAAAAACAAAGGTGTTCAGCTATTGCTTGATGCTGTTGTCGATTACCTTCCTTCACCTGTTGATATTGGAGCTACAATAGGTATTGATGTGGATGATCCTGAAAAATCACATACACGTAATCCTTCTTCAAAAGATCCATTTTCAGCACTTGCTTTTAAACTGATAAATGACCCTTATGTCGGACAGCAAACATTTATACGTATTTATTCCGGGCATTTACAAAGCGGGATGCAAATTCTGAATACGACTAAAGGTAAGAGAGAAAGAATCGGTCGTATTTTAAAAATTCGCGCAAAAGACAGAGAGGAGATAAAAGAGGCTGGGCCTGGTGATATTGTTGCTTTGATCGGGATGAAGCTGACGAAAACAGGTGATACTCTATGTGATCCTGATCATAAGTTATATCTTGAGTCAATTCATGTACCACCACCGGTAATCGAACTAAAAATACTTCCTGCAAAACGTAAAGACCAATCAAAACTTGGTGAAGGGTTGCAAAAACTAATTAATGAAGATCCCTCTTTCTCCGTTCGTTATGATGATGAAACAGAAGAGACTATTGTTGCCGGAATGGGCGAGCTTCATCTTGAAATTATTGTTGACAGACTGAAAGAAGAATTCAAGGTGGAAGTTGAGGTTGGTGAACCGGCAGTTTCTCTTCGTGAGACTATTACTACCGAAATTGAGACCAATTACAAACATAGCAAGCAAACAGGTGGTAAAGGGCAGTATGCACAAACAGTTATGCGTCTTGAACCAAATAGTGGTGAGGGTTATGAATTTGTTAATAAAATCAAGGGTGGTGTTATTCCAAGTGAATATATTCCATCTGTCAATAAAGGTATTGTTAAAACAATGGAAAGAGGTATTCTTGCAGGATTTCCTGTTGTGGACGTCAAAGCTGTTCTTACTGATGGTAGTTTCCACGCGGTTGACTCCTCTGACAGAGCTTTCCAGACTTGTGCTTCCATAGCCTTCAAAAACGGATTTATGAAAGCTAATCCTGTTCTTCTGGAGCCTGTAATGAAAATTGAAGTAAACACTCCGGATGATTATATTGGAAATGTTGTGGGCGACCTGAATAAGCGTCGTGGCAAAATAGAGTCGATGCGAAGATATAGAAAAGGTTCACAGAAGCTCAACGGTTTTGTTCCTTTAATGGAGATGTTCGGTTATGCCACTACTTTAAGAAATGTTACAAGTGGCCGCGCTAACTATTCAATGGAATTCTACAAATATATGGCTTTGCCAAAAGCTGTTCAGGAAGATGTTCTGAAGAAAATTGAGGACAAAAAAAGAGAAGAGAAAAAGTAACAGGCTTTTATTGAAATAATAGTATAAATAAAAAAAGGATGAAGCAAATTGCTTCATCCTTTTTTTATTTACTCCTAAAACCGAAATTATTCAGCTTTTGCTTCAGTTGTTTGTTTTAAAAGTACATCGTTAATTACCTGAACCAAAGTTTCCTTTGGCAAAGCACCAACTGCCATTTGAGGTTGTGCATCCTTCGGGCAGAAAAGCATTGAAGGAATACTCTTAATACCAAATGCAGCAGCGAGTTCCTGCTCTGCTTCAGTATCAACTTTGTATATGTTAATTTTACCTTCAAACTCACCTGACAATTCTTCAAGAATAGGAGCAACCATTTTACAAGGCTGGCACCAGTCAGCGTAAAAATCTATGATACAAGGCAGTTGACCTTCAAAAGTCCACTCTTTGTTTTTCTCAAAATTAAATACTTTTTCTAAAAATGTTTTCTTTGTTAAATGTTCCATTGTTAAGATTGTTTATGATTATTTTTACTTTTATTTTCTAAATTATTTGCATTTTTCTTATTTCCGATTACATACTCATCAATGATCTTTATATATTGTTCTTTCGACATTGCACCAGCCTGCATAGAAGGTTTTCCGTCTTTTGGAGCAAAAAGGATTGATGGAATACTCTTGATTTGAAATACAGATGCAAGCTCACGCTGTTCATCTGTATTGACTTTATAAAATAAGACCCGTCCTTTATAATAATCTGCCAGTTCGTCCATTATCGGTGCTACCATCTTACATGGGCGACACCAGTCAGCATAAAAGTCAACAACACAAGGCAAGTCACCTTCATAAACCCACTTATCAGGGTTCTGTTGATAATTCCAGATTTTGTCCTTAAAATCCTTAGCTGTAATATGTTCAGGCTTAATATCTGTTGCTCCTGAATCCGCCTTTTCTGTCCCGTTATCTCCTACTGCAGGAGTCTTATTTTCTACAGTTGATTCTGCTTTTGCAGCAGGTTCCTTTACATTTGTCTTTTCGCCATTTTCAGGTGATCCACAACCACCCAGCAAAAAAGCAAAAAGGACAAAGCTTATTAAAAATACTTTTTTCATATTTAAATACATTTATTGTTCCTATTTCCCTTTCTCAGGTTTATCCTCTTTTGGTTTTTTACCAAGAATAAACTCATCAATAGTTTTTATATAATTCTCTTTCGAAAGCGCGCCTGTTGCCATTTGAGGTTTACCATCTGCCGGGCAAAATAAAACAGAAGGAATACTTCTTATTCCAAATACTTGCGAAAGTTCTCTGTTCTTCTCAGTGTCAACTTTATAAAAATCCACCTGGCCCTTATATTTCTCAGCCAGTTCGTCCATTATTGGAGCAACCATTTTACAAGGACGACACCAGTCAGCATAAAAATCAATTATACAAGGTCTTTCCCCTTCATATACCCAGCCCTCCGGATGTTTATCAAAGTTAAATACCTTCTCTTTAAAAGTTTCAGTTGTCATAACTTTCACCTTACCATCT
>JAOZOC010000056.1:0-1200 GCA_029933495.1 Bacteroidales bacterium | reverse complement strand
ACTGGCTAAAACCGCTGAAAGTACTTGCTATAATTGCTACTGTCAGTAGCACAAAAAATTTCTTCATTATGTTCAAATTAATTGATTAATAAAATCTCGACAAAAGTAAAATAATATTTTTAATTTAAAGCGCTTAATTATCACTTTTTTGTACTTTTGTGCAAACTCCGTTCCATAAAATACTTTTTATGAAATACTTTTTTAATAATATTAAAAAAATTGAGTTCAGCGAAATTTTTCACAACGAAGAAAGCTGTCTTAAATTCCTTGCGAATGAAAAGTGGGAGAAAGGGTTTGTATGCCGCAAATGCGGTCACACCAACTATTGCAAAGGTAAGAAACCATACTCGAGAAGATGTACAAAATGCAAAGCAGAAGAGTCGGCAACAGCACATACTGTTTTTCACCGTTGCAGAATTCCATTAACTGATGCTTTCAAAATTACATATATGGTATGCCATTCTCCTGACATTTCGACTTATGAGATATCAAGAAAAATTGAAATCCGTCAAATGACATGCTGGAAATTCAAGAAAAAAATAGTAGAGTGTATTGATGATCGTGGCGATCTTGATTTATTACAAAAAGTAGAGCTTAAGCAAAACTTAGGGGTATAAAAACCAAAAAGCGCAATTCTATTTAATAATAGACAGCGCCTTTTGGATGAAAAAAATTACCAATTTATCCTTCTGTTAAACGTAACAGCTTTTTTAATATTGTATGGTTTAAAAATTTATTATAAAATGGTGACTTTGAGAATTACCTACCCAAACCTGTCGGGTACCAACGTCAAACCCTTTTACCAAATAGAACTTCTTTCCCATCTTTAATACTTCGGCTCAACTCCAAGATTATACATAACAAACGACCAGACATCTGCATATTCATCAATAATTTTTGAGGTAGGTTTACCACTACCATGGCCTGCTTTTGTCTCGATACGAATAAGTACAGGATTATCGCACGACTGTTTTGCCTGCAACTCGGCAGCAAACTTAAACGAATGCGCGGGAACTACCCTGTCGTCATGGTCGCCCGTTGTTATCAATGTTGCCGGATAACAGGTTCCTTTTTTAACATTATGAACAGGTGAGTATTTATAGAGATAGTCAAACATCTCTTTATCGTCCTCACTAGTGCCATAGTCAGTAGCCCAGGCCCAACCAATTGTAAACTTATGATAACGCAGCATATCCAGAA
>JAOZOC010000055.1 GCA_029933495.1 Bacteroidales bacterium | reverse complement strand
CTAGGACGCCAGGTTTTCATCCTGGTAAGAGGGGTTCGATTCCCCTACGGACTACTGAAGCAGGAAAAAGCCTGATCAAAGTTTTTTGGTCGGGCTTTTGTTATGATAAATACTTCCGCATCATCCGGAGAAGCTTTTTTGTAATTATCGGTTTGCTGATATATTCATCAGCTCCGGCATCAAAAGCTTTTCTTTCATCCCCTGAAAGGGCATAACCTGTCTGCGTAATAATTGGCAAGTCAGGTCTGACAGATTTTATTATTCTTGTGGCTTCATACCCATCCATCTCAGGTAATTGAATATCCATCAGCACAACATCAATATCAGGATTTGCCATTGAGACATCTACTGCTTCTTTTCCTGTAACAGCATGCAGAACTGAAGCACCGGTCTTTTTTAGCAACACTTCCAGGAAAAGATAGTTAGTGGCTTCATCTTCTACAACAAGTATTTTTTTACCTTTCCAGTTATCTTTCTGATTATCAGTCTCGGAAAAGTCATCAATAAGGCCTTGATTATCATCTGCTACGGGTTTATATGGAATTGAAAAATAAAATATACTTCCCTGCTCCACTTCAGATTCAACCCGAATATCACCTCCCATCAGTTCAATAAAAGCTTTACAAATAGAAAGCCCCAAACCTGTACCCCTATATAATTTATGATCCGAGTTGCTATCTGCCTGCCTGAAACGTTTAAATACAATTTCAAGGTCATCTTCAGAAATTCCAAAGCCTGTGTCCTTAACCCAGAATTCAATAAATTGCCCTTTAATTTCATATCCAAAATCTATTTGTCCTCCTTCTGTAAATTTCAGCGCATTATCAATGAGGTTAGTAAGTATCTGATTCAGCTTGGTATTATCTATCATTACAAAAGCCTTATCATTGTCTAAACCACACTTGTAATGCATCTCAATGTTCTTATCCTTCGCTGAAGGTGAATAAAAGTCGTAAAAATCCCTGACTAATTTGTTAAGGTTTGTAATTGTTTCATAAAGCTCCACCATCCCTGCTTCAATTTTTGAAATGTCAACCAAATCATCAATTATAGAAAGAAGTTGAGTGCAACTTGACTGAACAATACCGAAATAATCTTTTCGTTCAATATGAGTAATATTCCTATCACACATTAAGTTTGAAAATCCAACTATACCATTCATCGGAGTTCTTATCTCATGTGAGATATTGGCAAGGAAAGCCGATTTTAGTTTATCGGCTTTCTCAAGTTTAATATTCATTTCCAGAAGCTCTTTAGATTTCTTTTCCAGCTGATGCAGATTCTCCTGCAAATTATCCCTCATTTGCAATAATGCTATTCCAAGAGTATCATCTCTGGAAAGCAGTTTATAATCGGTATCGAAATTCCACTTTCCGGTTTCAAGGGCAAACTGAACATTTTTTGATATCGCTTCACTCAAAACAATTAAGGATGTTTCTAATTCTCCGATTTCATCATTATGCCTAACCTCAATGCCCTCAGCCTTTATACCTCTGGCTAGCTTTTTTAAACCGGAATCAACATTTTCAATTCGATTAATTATTTGAATATTTATCAATAAAATCAATAGTGTAATAATAAGCCCGATAAGGATTATTGTTATCCCGAAAAAAACATAGGTTATTCTTCTTAAGTTATTCATAAAAAAAGACATGTCGACCTGTAAGATACCAATACCTTCTTTTTCCCCTGCAAAATTACTAATTGGGGTAATGGCAAACTTAATATCTCCTTTATTAAAAATACCTTTGTCGCCAAGATCTAAATCCTCCAGTGATATATCATCTAATACAAACCCCTTAGTGTTACCAACTAAAACATAATCTCCTATACTTACATTATCATGCAGGATATTTGAAGCGTCATCTTCAAGAAATTTCGTTGCAATATTTAACAAATCTTTATTTATAAATATTGCAAATTCTTCGTCTCTCAATAATCCAACGTGATTAAGAACCTCATTAATATCAAAAAAAACTTCAACAGAGCCCAGATATGAGCTGTCAGCGGAAAGAATGGGCACAATACCCCTAATAACAAACCCTCCTCTGCCTGTCTCAATTCCCTTAACAGATTTATGTGTTTTGAAAACGTAAAGAATTGTTTTTCTGAACCCGGAAATATCATCACCTTTTTTTTCCGACCAGCTTCTGAAAAAAGAACGTGCCGGGGGCAAATGAAAATGTATTCTTGGAGTCAATCCCGTATTCAACTTAATTGATTCGGTTATCATTCTTAATCTTGGTCCGAGAAGTTGTGAGCTTGAATCAATATTACCGGTTTTGTAATATTCCTCATATGCCTGGTTAACTACTCCAAGTTTTGAAAGAATTGAAGCTGCAAATAAAGCTTTGGTACTTAAGTCATCTTGTATTTGGGAGAGACCGGAAACCTCAGCATCAATCAATTTATCAGTATTCTCATTTATCGCATTAATAATAAAATAGCGAATAATCAGAATCATTATTGTCAGCAATATTATTCCTGAAAATATTATAGGTAAAGATATTTTAGGTTTGAGCTTCATAATATGACCAATATTACTCCTTTTGGATTGTAAAGATACAATAATAATTTGGAGTTGCTCAATAAAATTTATCCTCCAGCAATTTGCGAGCCAGCTCAGGCACCCCTGAACCTGCTTTTTTTTCAATAACTGTCAGATTAGATACTCCACCAAAATGTGATGCTTTTGGGTCAACATAATACTTTGGGATATCTGGTTTTGCATACCCGATTAATCCGGCAGCCGGATAAACGACCATTGATGTTCCGATTACAATGACAATATCTGCTGTTGATGCTATTTCTGCTGCGGGGCCAATCATCGGAACAGCTTCACCGAACCAAACAATATGCGGGCGTAGCTGCGAGCCCTTTTCACATTTATCTCCCTTCTTCAACTCCCAATGATCAAGTTCGTAAACAAGATTCGGATCAACAGTACTCCTTACCTTCTTCAATTCGCCATGCAGATGTAATACATTTTTCGACCCTGCTCTCTCGTGGAGATCATCAACATTCTGTGTAATTATTTGAACATCATATTTCTGTTCAAGGTCAACAAGGGCATAATGTGCAGCATTGGGTTCAACCTCAAAAAGCTGCTTGCGCCGCATATTGTAAAACTCAAGTACCAATTCAGGGTTTCTGACCCAGGCTTCAGGGCTGGCAAGCTCCTCAAAACGGTATTTTCTCCATAATCCGTTACTGTCTCTGAATGTACTTATACCGCTCTCGGCACTAATGCCTGCTCCTGTTAAAACTACAATTTTCTTCATCTGCTATCTCCTTAAATTTTATTGAAATATTGAGAATTTATCAGTCGGGTTATAATAGCCCTCTTTTGAGCGACTAATTTACAAAAAATTGGATAATGAAAGATTATTATTAAATTTGCAACGAACTTGATAAAATAATAATCATGATAGAAGATTGTCAATTAGTTTATGATATGACCAAAGAAGGAATGGAGAATGCCCTTACTCATTTGGATCGCGAATTCCATAAAATAAGAGCAGGCAAGGCCAGTCCTGATATGTTAAACGGGGTTATTGTTGATTATTACGGAGCAATGACTCCCATTAACCAGATGGCAAATGTCACCTCCCCAGATCCAAGACAGATAATTGTGCAACCCTGGGATAAAAGTGTTATTGGTGCAATTGAAAAAGCAATAATGGCTGCTAATTTGGGATTTACACCTAAGAATGAGGGTGAAGTTCTCCGGATTTCCATACCTGCTGTAACAGAAGAGCGCAGGATAGAACTTGTAAAACAGGCAAAGGTTGAAGCTGAGAATGCAAAGATAGCCGTTCGTAATTCCAGACGAAGTGGAAATGATGAAGCTAAGTCTCTTGAGAAGGATGGTATTCCCGAAGATGACGTAAAAAAACTTCAGGATGATATTCAAAAACTAACCGATAGTTATATTGTAAAGATTGACAAGCTGATGGAAGCAAAGGATAAAGATATTATGACAATATAAGAAACAAACTTTGACGTTTGTCATATTGAAAATGTACAAGCGTCCACGTATGTTATCCTCACAAATCTATCCGGCCGTTTTCTTATTCCTGACAGCAAACATACCTATTCCGGACAAAATCAACAATTCACCGGCAATGTAAATCCACCAGTCAAAGTGCTTAGGAATATATTCAGATGCATAGCTTAAAATAGTATCCCTGTTAAGTTCATCCATGAGTTCCGAAACAGTGAATCTGCTCAGGATATAACTGCTGTAGTCCAGAGTATATGAAACTATCACAATAACCGACCCGATAATCAATAGCGACCATTCCTTAATATTCAATTTGGCTTGCTCATTTAAATCAGTAAAATATGCTATAACGAGAGCCAACAAAATCATTGACAAAGAATTAATTACAGGACAAAGTACAGGCCCAACCCAGGGAACCGGAATCAGGAAAAGCAGATCCCAGCTTAGTAATGAATCCGGCCATTGAAGCAGGAGCTTCAGGAAGACATAATAGAAAATGTCCCATACGGCAAAGGAATAAACGAAATTACCGAATTTCTCAGTCAGAGTTCTTCCTGTCATTATACCGGCACCTGCAAGCATAATAATTGTGGCTGCCTCCCGGATAATTTCCGTTACGGCAATGCTGTATCCTATCGGCTTTAACGGAAATCCAAAGCCTCCCGGATAGTACATCTCACGCAGATAAACAACAACGGCCGTCTCCATATATCCCATTGCAATGGAGAAAACCGTGAGCCAGAAGATCGTTTGAACGGTTGATTTTTTCATAATGGTACTTTTTTGGAGTTGCGTAAAGTTACAACTTATTATTGATTCGGTTAACCCACATTATTCATGAAATTTGAGTATGCAGATACAAGGCGTCTAACTATGAAGTTATACAAATGTATTACAAAAAATTAGTAACGAAGTAGATGCGTGCTCAAAATTTAAGCAACACTCAAAATTGTGGCACAATGAGAATTTATTTTGAATCACATAAATACCTTTACATCAAATACATATCTTTTTCACCAATTTTTACGATGAATAATGATGGTTAAGGCAACTTTTGCTATTATTGCAGTGTCTTTTTTTTATAAACACACAATAATTATCAACTATGAAAAAAATTTTCCTCTTTATTTTCTTAACTATCAGCACATTACTTGTCTTTAGCAAAAACATTTCACAAACTGAGGCTAAGAAAGCTGCTGAAAATTTTATTAATATCAAATATACACAGGGTGTTTCACAAATTGAATTTATGTGGACCGGAGAATGCTTTGTGTATGGAGAAAAGACTTCCCCTGATTTTTATGTTTTTACATTAATTCCCAAAGGGTTTGTAATTATCTCAGGTATAGAAGAGCGTTATCCGGTGATAGGATATTCTTTTGAAAATAATTTTGTTATCAACAACCAACCGGAACACTACCAAAACTTTCTTCAGGGCTATTCAGATGAAATTGCTTATATCAGAGCAAATAAAATAACTCCCGCAGAAGAGACAAAGAAAATCTGGAAAATTCTGCTATCCGGAAATCCAGACAAAAGCGGTCTGGGTGCTAAAGACCATTTAGATCCTCTTGTTACTTCTAAATGGGATCAGGACTATCCATATAACATTTTATGTCCTGAGAACAGTAGTGGACCCGGAGGACATGTGTATGCAGGATGTGTTGCAACTGCAATGTCGCAGGTTATGTATTACTGGCGATATCCTTTGCAGGGAACAGGCTCTCACTCTTATTATTACGGACAGTATGGAACAATCTCAGCCAACTTTGGAGCAACTGAATATGACTGGTATGGAATGAGAAATGACATTGACTCAAAAAATCCGTTTCCCGCTGCAGAGTTACAGTTTCATTGCGGAGTTGCAGTTGATATGATGTACAGTCCTAACGGTTCGGGTGCTTACAGCTCGGATGTTCCTCCTGCTATTGAAAACTATTTCGGGTACTCAACTGATGCACATTTCGAATGGAAAGATAATTTTTCAAATACTGAATGGATAAATATGCTTAAAAACAATCTTAATAACGGATTCCCGATGTATTACTCCGGTTTCAGCAATGATGGAGGACATGCATTTGTTTGTGATGGCTATGATGACAATAATTTTCACTTTAACTTTGGCTGGAGTGGTTCTTCAGATGGTTATTACTCACTATTAAGTGTAAATGGTTTTAATAGCGGTCAGGGTGCAGTTTTCGATACCTATCCCGCATCCGGCTATCCGTATTATTGTAATGGCGACACTTATCTCACACTCAAATCGGGAACAATAGAAGATGGTAGTGGACCGATTGCCAGTTATCAGGATATGGGCGATTGCACCTGGCTTATCTCGCCTCAAACAATAGAAGATTCCATCAGCTCAATCAAAATCAGTTTTTCAAGATTTGATGTAATGCAAGGCGACAGCCTTATAATTTATAACGGCACAACAACTAATGACGAAATATTGGCTTCATTATCAGGCTCTGAAATTCCTGAACCTGTAACCATTGAAGGCAACCAGGTATTAATTCGTTTTGTTTCTGACGAATCAGGTGTAGCAAATGGATGGCTGGCTTCTTTTCTTTCAACTTCACCATCGTACTGTACCGGAGTTACTACTTTAACTGATGACTCAAGTACTTTTACAGATGGCAGCGGTACTTTTAATTATCAGAATTCATCATCCTGCATCTGGAAGATAACCCCGGAAAATGCAGAAAATGTCACTCTCTCGTTTAACCAATTCGACACTGAACCTCAATTGGATTTTGTAAGAATCTATGATTTGGAATCTCAGGAATTGCTGGCTGAATATTCAGGGCATTACACCTCCAACAACCTGCCTGCTCCCGTAACTTCCACCAGTGGTACAATGGCAGTAATGTTTTACACAAACGGAAATGATAATTTTGAAGGATGGACAGCTACTTATAACACAAATGCAGTTGGTGTTGAGACTTTTTCTCAGAACAATCTAAAAATCAACACCTATCCTAATCCTGTAACTGGTCTGTTAAATATCAGCATTACATCTGAGACAGAAGAACCTTTTAAAATCAGGATTCAAAACTTATCAGGACAGGTCATCTTTACCACAAATCAGGATAACACCCAATCAAATACTTTTTCTGTTGATATGTCACAATATGTTCAGGGAGTGTACATCCTGACTATTCAGACAGGAGATGAGCTGATTCGCAGAAAGATAACAAAACTGTAACGATTAAATACCTGAACAAAAGCAGTAAAAATATTTTGTCATATTAAACTCTATTGCCCGTGTTGCTGCGCTTTAGACTTATGCCAAATGGGCTACTAATACCAAAACAGCCCACATAACACAAATTCGCATAAATTACTGATTTTGTGATAATAAACAGGAAGTGTGAAATAAATGTAGGGGTAATAAACATAAAATGTGAAACAACAATATGGGTCATTTATAAGGTGAGAGTGCAATGATTCATTAAATTTGCAATTCAAATATTTATTCAATAAAACAAAAAAATCATGAAATATATTTTTACCGTAACTATCAGTTTGTTCTTCCTTTCACTTGTTGGTTTTGCGCAGCCCACAGGAACCAGGCAAATTATGATTGAAGAATTCACACAGGCATCTTGTGGCCCTTGCGCTTCTCAAAACCCCGCGTTCAATGCATTGATAAATGCTAACGACAACATAGTCAATGCACTAAAATACCAGACTTCATGGCCGGGATATGACCCATTGTACGAACAAAACCCTATTGAAATAGATGCCAGGACAGATTATTACGGTGTGTCAGGAGTCCCACATGGCTATATGGACGGTTCGATATTTGATGGCTCCCCATCGGATTTTAATCAGACATTATTAGATGACAGGGCAGGCATTGCCGCCCCCATTGAAATAGATGTGGTTTGGGACTGGATGAACAACAACCTGGATTCGATTGAGATAACCGTAACAGTTGTAAACACTAACAGCGGCATCGACTTTTCGGATGCAGATAAACTTCACATTGCAATTGTGGAAGAAGAAATTGAATTCCCAATACCTCCGGGAACAAACGGCGAACAATTCTTTGAAATGATTATGCGTAAAATGATCCCTAATGAAGATGGATCCCCAATCGGTATAGTTTCTGGCGGGAATCCTTTAATATTTAATTTCTTCGTTGAGACCCCTTCATATATTTACAGAAAAGATATGATAGGAGTCGTGGCTTTTGCCCAGAACAACTCCACAAAGGAAATTTATAATTCAGGGTATAACGGCCCGGTCGATTTCCCTCCAAGTGCAAATATATTTGATTTAGCCGCAAGCGCAAACTCTTTGTTGCCTGATAGTTATTGTGACTATTCATTTACTGCCGGTGTTGATATCAGTAATGTTGGCACAACAGATATTACGTCCTATGATGTGTATTACAATATCAATTCGGGTACAACAAACGAAATGATTAATGTAACTACAACCTTGCTGCCCGGTGAGAATACAACTATACTTTTCCCGAAAATAACAGTTAGCAATGGTAAAAATATTGTCAACTACTGGGTGGACAATATTAATACGGGTGTAGGTGCCGATATTAATTATATGAACAATATTATTGAAGAAGATGTTTTTTACAACCTTAGCCCCTCATCTGTTGCAACCGGTATAGATGAAGGATTTGAAGATGTACCCCTTACCTGGGGACCTTTTTCACATGAATTCCCGAATGGGTTATTTATTTCAACTGGTTTGGGTATGGATAAATTTGGAATAGTTGACGGGTCGTTTATGGGACTCCCACCCATCGGCGGATATGCTAATTCGTTACGTACAATATTTTATCATTTTTTATGGATTACCGAAGTTGTTGAATTCGATTTTTTGATTGACAAATTGGATTTTACTGAAAACGACCATCCAATTATTGTTTTTGACCGTGCTTATGCTATGACTGATGAAAACACGGATGACGAATACACAGTTTACGCATCTGTTGATTGCGGCAATACATGGGATGAGGTTTACCATAAGCAGGGTGATGAACTGGTGACTGCACCTGCAATATTAGGCTTGTTTATGCCCACTACTGCCGAAGAATGGACTACCGATACCATAGATATAGCAGATTATGCAAATATGGATGAAGTAGTTTTTAAATTCTCAGGATTATCTACATTCGAAGGTGCTTTATATATTGATAATATCCGAATTGGTTCGCTTGAAACTACCGGATATATCGAAACAAGCAACACCGGATCAAACTTTAAAATATATCCAAATCCGGCAACTGATGTGATAAATGTGAATTTTGACAATAATGAAACTTCATCATTCACTATAAATATCTTCAATCTAACGGGCCAGAAACTGAAAACAGTATCTTCTCAGGGTAGTATCGGTCAAAGTATCCAAATAGATATTAGCGATCTTTCAAAGGGGATATACTATTTGAACTTAGTTTCAGAAAAAATCAATACAACTTCAAAACCTTTTTATGTAAAATAGTATCCGGCTATTTGACAAACCGGATTATTGGCAAATTGCGTGAAAATGGAGGAAGATTCTTGTTTCAGGAGTTGTATGCACAACATGTCCGCCATTTGGTGTAAATTTAAATTTGGCAAACAGCCCAGCTAACTTGTGCCTGAAATATACATTATCCTGCAAAAGGAAATAACTTGCTGGAACAATATCAAATCAGGAGAGTTGTGAATCTTACAGCATAGTTAGAAGGTTATGCTGAGAAGAAATCTGTTTTTACAAACCGTCTTTGCGAAATACCGTTAGGCCGGCCTTGTGTCATGGCGTATTGCAGCAATCTGCCAGACGTTTGTTCTGCCCTTTGCAGGCAAGGGATTGCCACAGCATTCTCACCCACGAAGCCTTCCTGTTGATGCTTCGCAATGACGTCGTAATGTTTAGCAGGGTAACCCTGTAATTGGACATAAGAAGCCTTAATCTTCAAAAAAAAATGATACTGCCAAAGACGGAATATTTTTTATTCGATAAGGAAACCAAATCATATGTTCCTTAGATTTACGCCAATGCGATAACTATCGGAAGGGTGCTTCGCACTGTTTGAAGGCTATTTATTATGTGGCGTTTTTATTTCCCAAAATATTTTAAAATTGCTTTATCAGAATTAATACTATCTATTTCAAAAAATGCTCCCCTTTTATAGGTCACATCTCCATTTTGTTCAATCTTTGTTCCGGCATGAATGCCTAATCCCACATAGCCACAATCTACTACAAAACCATAGTTATTCGAATAAGCTAAGTCAAACACCAAACTGTCATTACTATTAAAGTTATTTCCGTCAGAAAATTCCCAAAAAATAGTTCCAATTTCATATTCGTCAAGTTCATCAGTTCTCAAAAGAATAATTGTGTCGCTTTGTCTTAAATCCTTATTAAGTCCAGTAACAATCCATTGTCCAGATAAAATCCTATTCAACGAATCTTTAAGAGATACTCGTTTTTTATTTAATGAATCAAAATGATTTTGAAAAAGTATTTTTTCAATTGAATAAAAATCAAGTCCTTCCCAATTGCAATGTCCTTCAATTTTATAGACCGTGTCATTATGAATGGTTATTTCATAATTGTCTACTGAAGATATAATAATAGGACATTCTCCATTGAATTCTTTTGCTTTTTGAATAAATCTTTTAATTAGATTTATCTTGATGCTATCTAATTCAATAGTCCATATAGAATCGGTGATATATCCATAATAATAATTTGGTTTTATCTTTTTTGCGATCAGTTTATTATTTACATTCAAAATTGAAATTAAATAATTCGATCTTTCTTCACATCCTGTTTCAAATTGAATATCAATATCAGGAATAGAGTTCTTTTCAGAAAGTCCGTCAGTTTTCTGAAACAAACATGATAATAATAGTAAAGTTATAAGATAAATATTTGTCATCCTTTATTATTATGTTACTTGGTTTATCTTAAATGCCACATAACAGCATAATGTCTAATAACCCCCAGTTTTATTAAAATTCAGGCAAATATAAGCCGATTTAAGGAGACTTTGAAAAATTTAGTAACTTTTTTGTTGTAAAATATGCTATTGTTAAAATGGCTTAATCCGGCCCGTTTTCGATTAGGCTACCTGATCTTTCAAAATGGCACTGTTCAAACCGAAATAGCCAGTAATCATAGGTTGAGTGCAATAACGAAGCTAAGGCATCCAAATAACTCATCCCGACAACTGTACGGGAGTGCTTGAATTATTGAGACTTAATTGTTGGCAAGTCGTGCCTATTATTATTTCTTTATATCATCTATGAACTGCA